>NZ_JAWJBQ010000013.1:0-128048 GCF_046535955.1 Pseudoalteromonas sp. SIMBA_162
CGCGGGATGGAGCAGCCTGGTAGCTCGTCGGGCTCATAACCCGAAGGTCGTCGGTTCAAATCCGGCTCCCGCAACCACTGAAATAAAAAGCACTATTAAAGTAACACGCTAAAAGCGTGTTTTTTTATGCCTAAAATTCAGTGAAATGGGTCGCTCGTCGGTCTCAGCTCTTCATTAGCCAGCAAAGGCCATCTATTAAAATCCAGCTCCTGCAATCACTGAAATAAAAGCACTATATAAAGCAACACGCTAAAAGCGTGTTTTTTTATGCCTGAAATTCAGTGAAATGGGTAGCTCGTCGGTCTCAGCTCTCCATTAGCCAGCAAAGGTCACTTATTTAAATCCGGCTCCCGCAAACACTGAAATAAAAGCACTATTAAAGTAACACGCTAAAAGCGTGTTTTTTTGCCTGAAATTCAGTGATTTTTAATAACAAAGTGGTTATTACACTTACCACATATACTATACCAATCATTTTAAATTCGTTATTACTTAACACCTCGTGCTGGGTATGTTAAAACGGCTGAAATATTTTTAAGTGTACTTTTACATGACAGAACTGTATCACTGGTTTGATTTAATCGGCATTGCTGTGTTTGCTATTTCAGGCACATTAGTGGCCTACGAGAAAAAAATGGATGGTTTTGGGGTGGTAGTATTAGCAACAGTGACCGCTATTGGTGGGGGAACTGTTCGCGATGTGATTCTAGACGTTCCTGTATTTTGGCTACATGATCAAAGCTATTTTTTTGCTATTTTAGCTGCTGTACTTATTACATCTCGGCTTATTAATAAGCAAAAATCTATTCCGTATTACACACTTCAAATAGCAGACGCATTCGGTTTGGCTTTTTTTGCTGTAATGGGTACTCAAAAAGCACTACTTGCAGGTATGCCAGAAATGACAGCAATCATAATGGGAGTCATAACGGCTTGTTTTGGAGGCTTAATACGTGATGTGCTCGCCCGCGAAATCCCTATGCTGTTAAAAGGAGAGCTCTATGCCATTACCTGTATTGCGGGTGGTATTGTTTATACACTTAGTGTGTATTTTTCATTTGTGACTGAGCTGGCGATGGTATTGGCAATGTTGATGACATTATTCTTACGTTTTTCAGCAATAAAATGGAAAATCACATTACACGTTTTTAAATATCCTGACTAAACTTACTTAATCATAGGATTGATTAGGATAAGGAATGTCATTAGCTCGTATATATTCTCGTGCTCAGGTGGGTATTAATGCCCCTGAAGTTATTGTAGAGGTTCACTTAGGAACTGGTTTACCCGCATTCCACATTGTAGGCCTTCCCGAAGCCTCTGTTAAAGAGTCAAAAGACAGAGTGCGCAGCGCGCTTGAAAACTCTCAATTTGGTTTTCCTGATCAACGTATTACTGTTAATTTAGCCCCAGCTGATTTACCCAAAGACGGTGGCCGGTTTGATTTGGCCATTGCCGTAGGCATTTTGGTAGCATCAGGGCAAATAGTGTGCCCTGATATTCATAAATATGAGTTTTACGGTGAGCTTGCACTCAACGGTGAGGTACGCGGAGTAAATGCTATTTTGCCCTCTGTGCTTGCAGCTAAGGAACAAAACCGCTGCTGTTTTTTACCCATAGCTAATGATAGCCTGGCAAGCCTTGTAAATGGCGTAAAGCGTAAAGCGGTAAGCTCTATTCAAGAAGTATGGGGTGATTTACTAAACCAACAGCCGTTGCCGTTAAATATAGAGTATCCAGACTGTACGCAAGCACCTGACTTTTTACTCGATTTGAGCGACGTAAAAGGTCAACCCGGCGCTAAACGTGTATTAGAAATAGCTGCTGCAGGCGGGCACAACCTGCTATTTTTAGGTCCACCGGGAACCGGTAAATCAATGCTTGCTCAGCGAATGGCCACAATAATGCCGGCTATGTCTGATGATGAGGCGCTTTCAACTGCTGCACTTTATTCAATTATTGGTCATTCAATCGATTTAACAAACTGGCGGCAGCGCCCTTTTCGTAATCCTCACCATACCTGCTCGGCGGTTGCATTAGTAGGGGGGTCATCAAATCCTAAGCCGGGTGAAATTTCGCTAGCACACAATGGGGTATTATTTTTAGATGAACTACCAGAGTTTGAGCGTAAAGTGCTCGACTCCCTTCGTGAGCCAATGGAAACCGGTACGGTAACTATTTCACGTGCGGCGCGGCAAATGGAGTTTCCTGCGCAGTTTCAGCTAATTACAGCGTTAAACCCAAGTCCTACTGGAAGCCATACCGATAAACGAGCAACACCCGATCAAGTTATACGTTATTTATCTCGTGTATCAGGCCCATTTGTTGACCGTATTGATTTGCAAATAGAGCTACCACGGTTAACTAGCGTAGAACTGCAAAGCACTAAACAAGAAGAAACCAGCGCACAAGTGCGTGCACGGGTAGAAGCGGCTTATTACATACAGTTAAAACGCCAAGGCAAAGTGAATGCGCGGCTAAATAATAAAGAAATGAGTATTCACTGTGAGCTTGCCCCAGCAGAGCTGCAGTTTTTAGCTAAGGCCAGTGAAAAGCTGTCTTTATCGCCGCGCTCTTACCATAGAGTTATTAAAGTAGCGCGAACGATTAGTGATTTAAAAGGAAATGAAAAAATTAGCTTAGACGATTTAAAAGAGGCATTAAATTACAGAGCCTTTGAGCGCTTAATTGCTCAACTTACTAAGTAGCTAAAATTGAGGCTAAACTTTTTTTACTTGCGGCTATAAAGAGAGCATGTAACCTTTACCGCGCACAGTGACAATACGCTTTTGATCTTTTTCATCGTTTAGTTTTTTACGTAATCGACCAATAAGAACATCGACTGTACGATCGTTAGGACTCCAATCTGGTTGGCCTATTTCTTCAGATATTTTTTCACGTGAAGTGGCTTTACCTGCGTTACTTATTAAGCAAATAAGTACTTTGTGCTCTGCTTCAGTTAAACGTGATTCAACACCCGAGGAGGTAATAAGGGTGCGATTATCGGGGTGTAATTTAAAGTCGGCGTATTCAATAAACTCTTCACTTTCGTCGCTATCCATATTAACGGCAACGCGTTTATACAAAGCGCGCATGCGCAGTTCAAGCTCAAGCAAATCAACAGGCTTACAAATATAGTCGTCAGCACCTTGGGCAAGGCCTGCTATTCGGTCTGCTTGTGAATCACGACTAGAAAGCACAATAACACCAATATCTGTTAGTGTGTTAAGTTCTTTGGCGAGCTGAAGGCCGTCTATTTTAGGCAGTACAATATCAATAATAGCGAGGGTAAATGCATCACGCAGGTTTACTCGCTGCCTAACGATGCTCAATGCATCAGCGCCAGTTGAGTCTACTTCTATTGTAAATTCGGTCTCTGCAAAATGATTTTGAATGCGTTTAACGAGTATTTCATCGTCTTCAACCAATAAAACATTAATAGCCATAGTACTTTATTTTAAATGCTTGTAGCTTTGTATGGTAGCACCATTAGGTAAATACTGAGAAGGGGTTACATGCTAGTTTTAAGTAACTTAATATTTCAAAAATATTAAAATAATTATAAAGCATCAAAAAAGCGCCCCATATTCAAGGGCGCTTTTCATAAAGATATAAAATTCCGGTTTAAATTACTTATTTTCGTACATTGAATCCCACCATTGTGGTTCGTCTTTTAGTTTTTTATCAAAATACGCCAACATAGTATTCCACCAGTTAAAGCGCTTATCGCGCGCAAAAATTTGATGATCGGCGCCTTTATACTCAATAAGCTCCACGTCTTTATTTAGTAGTTTAAGTGCGGTGTACATTGTTAAGCTTTCGCCTACGGGTACGTTAGTATCACTGTCACCGTGAATAAGCAGTAATGGTGTAGTTACTTTGTCTGCATGAAATACCGGACTATGTTGGCTATACAGATTGGCGTTATTCCATGGGAAGCTGTTTTTAGATGCTTCACCAGAGTATAAGTAGCCCCACCACCCTTCGCCCCAATAAGAGGTTAAGTTTGAAATACCCGCGTGGGAAATAGAAGCGCTAAATAAATCGGTTTTTGTTGCCAATAGCATGGTCATAAAGCCACCATAAGAGGCACCTAAATTACCGACCTTAGTGTTATCTACGTAGTCGTATTGTTTTAAAAAAGCCTGTGTTCCTTCGATAATATCGTCGGCGGTGTAATCACCCCATGCATTGACATGTTGTGCTGAGAACTTTTGTCCAAAACCTGTCGCGCCAGTAGGTTGTACTACATAAACCACATAGCCGTTTTCGGCCCATAAGCTAAATGGATAACGGCCAGTAAAACCACGGGTAACAGGTGATGTACCACCGTAGTAATAAACAAGAGCAGGGTACTTTTTAGTTTTATCTAGGTTACTTGGCACATAAACACGCCCGGTTATTTCAACGCCACTTTTATTAGTAAAGTTAAACTCTTCAAGGGTGGGTATTGTTGTATTGGCATAAGCAATTGGTTTTGAATCCCAAATAAGATCGGTTTTGTTTTTACTGATATTAAGGCGTTTGAGCTGTTGCGGTGCTAAAGCACTTGTGCCGGTGATTAACACTTGTGAATTGCGCCCATGTGAAACGCTAAATTTTTCTACAATATCTACACTGGTATTTAACTTTTTAAAGCGCTGCTTACTGAGGTCAAATAAATACAGTGGTTGGGTATCTTTTTCGGTCACTTTAAGTACCGCATCGCCGTTTTCTAACACGCTTAGCTGACCAATCGATGGGTCAAATTGTTTACTGAGCGCAGTAACATTTTTACCGTTGTTAGTTAACAGGTAAAGCTGTCCGTCGTAGTTATTAGCAAGCATTGACTTTGGCAACGCTCTGCCAGCGCCATTTTTAAAGTCGGGACCTGCAACAACATACACGTCTTTGTTTGCGTATTTTGCTTGGTTAAATGTTTTAAATTTACCAAGTGACAAGAGCTTGTTTGATTTTATATCCAGCTCAACGAGCTCTGTCTCAGGGTGAGTAGACGCTTGCATAGCCATAACCGAACGGCTCATTAATACTTTTCCACGCGTACTATTTAAATCTTCAAAGCTATGAGAAAGCGGGCCTTGGCTAAGTGCTTTTGTTAAGCCACTTTTAGTATCAAGCATATAAAGTTGGCTGGTGGTGCGCGCGTATGACCAACGATCTTGAAGGCCTTTATAATGCTTGGTTAAGTTGTTGCTACTCTCTAGTGATTTTGACCAGCTAAATACTAGGCTGGTGTCGTTAAAAAAGGTGAAGCCACTGGCGCCGGCTAAGTCGTTTGCCAGTGTTTTAATGGCTAAACTTTTTCGATTAAGTTGTTTAAGCTCACCCTTTAATAAATACACTAAGTACTGATTATCTGGGCTCCAAATAATGTTGCTTGGTTGCCCATCTATAAATCGATATACAGTTGAGTTGTCGGTATTTTTTAACTCGGTAACCAAGTTGGCTTGATTTTGAGTTTTATCGTCGTAAGTGCGCTTAGTGGTTATGTATTGCTCTGCGTTAGGCGCTAAAGATATATTACTCATGGTTGGCGCATCAAACAGTTGCTTTGCTGATAAGCGCTTTGTGTATGATGTATTTAGCGTAATTTTATCAATGTCACTCTTAGGGGTGAAATCAATAATCACATCACTCCAGTTTGCGACTTGTTGCGCCAAAATAATAACGCTGTGGGTGGAGTTAGTTAATGCAAGCTTATAACTGTTTTTATCCCCTTTTTGGGGTTCGCCATTAATAAATAATTGCCCCTTTTCAATCCCTTTTAATGTTAAGGTGCCTTGTGTAAAACGCTCTGTTTCAATATTAAATTTTAGTGCTTGCAGTCCGCCAAGGGTAAGTGCGCTTACTTTATTGAATGGCTGCCAGCTTTGTTTTTTACCGAAAATAGAAAAACTGTCTGAGTTTGCTTGTAATTGTGGCAAAAGGTTGTTGATAATGGCTGAGCCATGCGGCGTTTGAAAAGGTTTTAATTGCATATCTTCGGCCAAGGGGCCGATAAATTGCATTTTTGATTTGTCCAATGGTTCAGCAATTGCTGCAAAGCTTAAACTGCTAAAGGCAAATAAACCTAAGGCTCGTTTAAATTGCTTGTTGCGGTAAAACCAAGGTGCATTAAATTTCATTATTGTGCCTGTTATTATTGGGTATTTGGTCAAATATAGCATGTATTGTTACCATGCTCACATATCCAATATAAAGGAGAAAAAGTGACTTTACTGATTGTTTATATGGTTGTGGCCATTGTTATTTCGTTTTTGTGCTCTGTGATGGAAGCGGTGCTGTTAAGCATTTCGCCAAGCTATGTTGCATCACTTAGAAAAGAGCAACCTGTGCTTGCTAAGCAACTTGAAAAACTAAAAAATAATATAGATCAGCCACTGGCAGCCATTTTGACTTTAAACACCATCGCGCATACAGCGGGTGCAGCGGGTGTAGGAGCGCAAGCGGCCGTGGTTTTTTCTGATGCCGCAGTGGGGATTGCCTCAGCAATTATGACCTTATTGGTATTGGTTCTTTCTGAAATTATTCCAAAAACTCTGGGTGCTAATTATTGGCGAGCCTTAACGCCAAGTGTTACCTATTCTTTACGGTTTTTGGTGATTTCGCTAAAGCCCTTTGTATGGTGTGCGCAAAAGTTAACAAACCTAATGGGACCAAAGCACGACGAAGCTTACTATATTCGCCAAGAAATAGAAGCCATGGCCGATATTGGCACTGAATCTGGCGCTTTGCACGAAGATGAGTCTGAAATTATTCGTAATCTTTTACATTTTAGGCATGCAAAATTGTCTGATTTAATGACGCCGCGCACAGTTATTTTTAAAGTACATAAAGACTTAACAGTAAACCAATATTTAAATGAGCACGGCTCGTCATCGTTTTCCCGCGTATTAATATTTGATAAAGATGCCGACGACATTGTCGGTTTTGTGCATAAAAACGATATTATGTTGGCGTATCATCGTTTAGGCACCGATTATAAAATCAGTAAGCTGATCAAACCAATCTACACAGTACCCACATCTCAAAATGTATCGTCATTATTGCAAACGCTACTAACTCAGCGTACGCACATATGTTTAGTCGTGGATGAATATGGAGAAGTGCGCGGCATAGTAACGCTTGAGGATATGATTGAATCACTAATGGGCTTAGAAATAGTCGACGAACGCGATCAGTCAACCAATATGCGTGCAGTGGCAAAGCAACGCTGGCGTAAGCGTTTGGCCAGCAGTGCGCATATTGTAAGTGAAGAAGACGAACATCCTGAAGAAGAAAAGTAACCTTTCACTCGCAGCGTTAGCTATTGTTAGGTACTTAAATTTAATACAATAGTTAACGCCTGCCCTCGTGTTTTTTTAGCCAAACGGTATACTAGCGCGATTATTTTAAATGGCTT
Source organism: Pseudoalteromonas sp. SIMBA_162 (assembly GCF_046535955.1). Classification (NCBI taxonomy): domain Bacteria; kingdom Pseudomonadati; phylum Pseudomonadota; class Gammaproteobacteria; order Alteromonadales; family Pseudoalteromonadaceae; genus Pseudoalteromonas; species Pseudoalteromonas sp. SIMBA_162. The sequence goes on from NZ_JAWJBQ010000013.1 coordinate 7,403, forward strand.
TAATTATGATAAGAATAGACCTAACCTTGGCTGACCAGCCATTTTCATTAATGGTTTCTGGGCAGCAAATAGTACAAGTATTTCATAACCAGCAAGCTATTGCGTTTGATACTCCTCGAGAACATTACTATCAATTTAACTTTCAAGATAAATTAATAGGCATAGATACCAGCACAACTGCCGAGCAAAGTATTTCGTTATTTGTAGATGAGCAATTTGCTACCCAGCTCGCTTTACCAGCCCCAGTTAATGGTGAACCTAAAAGGGGTTTTTTAGGTTTTGCTGCGTTAGGCTTTAAACTATTTAAAAGCGCAAAAGTAGTAAAGGCTGCGCTGGCTGGTGCATCTGTTGCTGGGTATGCCTGGCTATTCAGCATTGAATTTGCGCTTATGCTTATTGCGTGTTTAGTGGTGCATGAGTATGGGCATGTAAGAGCTATGAAGTACTTTGGCATAAAAACCAAAGGTATTTACTTAATCCCATTTGTGGGTGGACTTGCAGTAAGTGACGATAAAATAACAACCCGCTGGCAAGATGTGGTCATATCGCTCATGGGGCCTGCTTTTGGCTTAATAACCTCTGTGTTGGGTGTTGTTTTATATTACGCCACGGAGATGGAAATATTTGCTGGTGTTGCGGTACTCAGTGCATTGCTTAATTTATTTAACTTACTGCCAATTTTACCGCTAGATGGTGGGCATGTATTAAAGAGTATCAGCTTTTCTATGCGCTCATGGATTGGACTAAGTGTATGCTTGCTGGGTGTGTTTTTTGGCTTATGGCTTAGTTATACATTTGGCTTAATGTTACTGGTGTTCTTTTTATTTGTTGGCGCATTGGAAATTATATTTGAATGGCGCGGACGACATTACTCGCATTTAATACCACTAGATAAATACGGACAAGGTTTTTCAGCCGTTATGTACGCACTGGTAGTTGCAGGGCATGTAGCAGTGATGATGCACTTTGCTGATTCTGACAATCCAATACTCAGTTTGCCGATGACAATTTTATCGAGCTGATAATTGTGCGCGTAGTTAATTTTTAACTACGCGCAAAGCTTTATTAATAAAAGCTCAATACCAGCGATATAAACACCCCAGTAATAATTAGTTGTACCACGCAAAAGCCCATAATATCTCTTGCCTTTAGGCCCGCTATAGCCAATACGGGCAGTGCCCAAAAAGGTTGAATTAAATTGGTCCACGCATCTCCCCATGCCACAGCCATAGCAACGCGAGGTATATCGGCGCCTAGCTCTTGCGCTGCGGGTATTACAATGGGTGCTTGTACCGCCCATTGGCCACCGCCAGAGGGTACAAACATATTAACGAGTCCTGCACTTATAAAACTAAAAAATGGCAAGCTATCAGCATCTGCAACGGCAATAAAGCCACGTGATATCTGTTGTGCTAATCCTGTATCGACCATGACCGCCATAATACCGGCATAAAAAGGGAACTGAATTACAATTCCCGCACCACTCGGAATTGCTTGTTGTAAGCTATTAAGCACATTGTGAGGAGTTTGATGTAGCGTAATAGCTAAAAATAAAAACAGGGCAATTACACTATTGAGGTTTAAGCCGCCACCAGAGATAAAAAAGTAATAGCTTAAGTAGGCAAGCCCCATTAAGCCAATGCCCATACCTAGCAGTTTGCTTTGTTCTAAATGTTGCGAAGGACGCGTTATTTTACTTGCTGCAGGTGTGCGGGTGTTTAATAGGGTTGGATCGATATAAACGCTGTCGTTGTCATTGGGTAACATGTAGCGATTTACTAATGGGACGATAATAAATAAACCAATCAAAATGGCAATATTAAAACCTGCAAATAAGGTTTGATCTGTACTCACAATACCAATACTTGCCTGTGAAAAGTGTCCTGGTGTTGCAATAGTTAGCGGAATTGAACCTGCAAGGCCGCCATGCCATACAACAAAGCCAGTATAGGCACTAGCTACTAATAATCGATAATCTACACGGGTATGTTTTGCAATAGCTTTGGCAAACAATGCACCAATAACAAGGCCAAATCCCCAGTTTAGCCAGCTCGCTAAAAGTGAGATAAAAGTAACTAATATAATTGCTTTAGGCGCGGTGTTGGCTAAGGTTGCTAGTTTCTCTAATACTTTGCTAATGAGAGGTGTACTTGCCAGCATGTAGCCTGTAATAAGTACAAGCAGCATTTGCATAGCAAAGCTCAATAGGTTCCAAAACCCATTGCCCCACGCGTGCAGTACATTAATACTGCTGGAAGGGGTAAATATACTGGCAGCGGCAAATGTAATAAGTGTAAGCAAAATTACAAATATAAATGGGTCGGGTAGGTAACGCTCAACCAGTTTTGTAAATGGGGTGGCTATTCTATTAAGCATAAAAATACAGTTTAGTGTTTGTTTGTTTGTAGATTAATTAATCACGAAATGTGGTTATGTGCAAATCACAATTAGTATTACAGGGGACAGTTTTATACTGTCTATACCTTAAACGTTGATTAAAACTAAGGCATACAGTAACGTACTGTTTATAGATAATTTAATAACAAAGATTTTGTATTATGCCGGTGATATTTAAAAGGTTAGCGTTACTTGTTCGCGCTCATATTGATCAATTGAGCTGGCAAGCAGTGACCTTTGCAATTTTAACTCATATGCTCGTAACCTGGTTGTTACTGTATGCTGCCAACGAACAGGCATTAACCTCTATAACCACTTTTTTTTACTATTACACAGTGACAACGTCAACAGTAGGATATGGTGATTTTAGCCCGACAACAGAGCTTGGTCGATGGGTGGTTGCTTTAATACAAATTCCGTTTGGTTTAGCTTTATTTGGTGTTTTGCTTGGAAAAGCAGGGCAAACTGTTACTTATTTAATTAGGCACGCTATGACTGGTGATAAAGATTTTGCTCACAGTAATAACCACATCATTATTTTTGGTTGGCACGATACCAGAACTAAAAAAATGATTGATTACATTTTGGCGGATACAAAGCGCACTGAACGTCGTATTTTACTCGCGGTAACAGAGCAGATGGATCATCCGTTTTTAGCAAATGAGCAGGTTGATTTTGCGCGTCTTTCTAGCTTTACTGATTTAGCAGAGTTAGAGCGTGTAGCAATAAGTCACGCCGATAAAGTAATTATTGATGGGCAAGACGACGACCAAACATTTACTACTGCGCTGCGTATTAGCCGCTTAGTAAAAGATGAGTGTCATATTAGTGCTCACTTTTTAGATGAAACCAAGGTCGATATGCTACTGGAGCATTGTCAAAATATAGAATGTAGCAGTGCTAAGTCGGCTGAAATATTAGTTCGTTCAATGCAAGACCCCGGCTCTAGTCGAGTACAAGAAGAGCTGCTTTCTACATTACATGGTGATACACAATTTAGCTTAAAAGTACCCAGTGGCTGTAAGGAAATGGAATTTGGCACCTTGTTTCATCATTTTAAAAGGCAGCACGACGCTATTTTGTTGGGTGTTGCACATAACTTGAGTGCTCAAAATATGGACTTAAATCCACCTTTGGATTATAAAGTGAGTGAAGGTGATATTCTCCACTATATTTCTGTTGAGCGTGTATTGAGCGGCGAAGTTGATTGGTCAAGCTTGGAAAAATAATGAATGAAGTTATATTTTTAATTGTTATTTTAAGTGCGTACATTTTACCTGTAGTCATTGTACTAAACAGTAAGCGTACGCAAGGCCACGAAAAAAACGGTTGGCTCATCGGTATCATCTTTTTTTCGTGGTTAGGGCTCATTATGTATTTTGCCATTGTGCCCAAGCACGGGCACAAAAAGAAAAAAGCAGTAAAAAAATAAGTACGGCGTTACAACTTTACTCTTTAGCCATATTCATAATTTCATTCCAATCATGCTCTGTTACGGGCATAACCGATAATCTTCCTGCTTTTTTTAGTGCCAACTCTGTAATACTGTCGTTTGCTTTTATAGATTTTAAGCTAACCAGTTTATTCAAATGTTGGTGGTAGGTTACGTCAACGACTACCCAACGCGGTGAATCGCTGGTGGCTTTAGGGTCATAATAATCGCTATTTAGGTCAAATTGAGTAGGGTCTGGATAGGCTGCGCTTGTTATCTTTGCTATACCCGCTACACCTACGTTTTTGCAGCTTGAGTGATAAATCATCACTAAATCGCCTTCTTTAACATCATCACGCAAAAAGTTTCGGGCTTGGTAATTTCGTACACCTTCCCATAATGTTGTTTGATTAGGTGCGTGTTTTAGGTCGTCAATTGAAAAAGCATCGGGTTCGGTTTTAAACAGCCAGTAAGCCATAGTTGTATTCCTAACAAAGATTTACATAGTTGTAGTCTATAGTATCATTAAGTTATTAGGGAATTGAGGAACATATCATGAGCCAAGTTTTAGATGATTTATTATCGTTATTAACACTTGAAGAAATAGAGCAAGGGTTATACCGAGGGCAAAGCCAAGATTTGGGTTTTAGAGCTGTTTTTGGTGGTCAGGTTATGGGGCAAGCGCTATCAGCAGCAAAGGAAACCCTACCGGCTGGACGTATTGTTCACTCTTTACATTCTTACTTTTTACGCCCAGGGGATGCTGCTAAACCTATCGTTTACGATGTTGAAACTATTCGCGATGGCAAAAGCTTTAGTACCCGTCGTGTAAGTGCAATTCAATACGGTAAGCCTATTTTTTATATGACTGCATCTTTTCAGGCGGTTGAAGACGGACTTTCGCATCAGGCAACGATGCCAGATGTACCGCAACCGGAAGAGCTACGTTCGTCGCTTGAGTTTTATCAAGAAAATGCTGAGCATATACCCGAGGTGATTCGTAATAAATTTATTCGCGAAATGCCTATTGAAATGCGCCCTGTGACATTTCATAACCCCTTTAAACCAGAAGCGATTGAGCCAGTTAAACATATTTGGTTTAGAGCAAATGGTGATATGCCCGATGATCAGCGTATTCATAATTACCTATTGGCTTATGCGTCTGACTTTGAGTTTTTACCAACTGCATTACAGCCGCATGGCGTGTCGTTTATGCAGCCAAATATGCAGGTCGCAACAATTGACCATGCAATGTGGTTTCATCGCTCGTTTAGATTAGACGACTGGATTTTATACACCATAGACAGCCCGAGTGCGAGCTCAGGCAGAGGGCTGGTAAGAGGGCAATTTTTTGATCGCCAAGGCAACTTAGTTGCCTCAACAATTCAAGAAGGGGTTATGCGTCAGCGCTAACCCTATCTATGTATAGCGGCTAGTTACACTGATCTTGAACAATGTCGCTAATCGATTGCCATATACGGGCAGGTAGCAATGTTTTAAGTTGTGAATAGGTTTCGCACAATTGCGTACTGCCCACCAAGCCATTATCGCCTTCTGTCACAAGCCCTTCACCACGTAAGTTATCGATAAAACCAACCAGTACTTTTTTATCAAAAAACTCTGGTGTTTTAATGCCGTGTAATGTGCCTAAGCGATCTGCTAATACTTGGCTTTCTCGCTCAAGCTCAGCCTTTTCAATGCCATTACTCGTTTGTATAAAACCAATCACAATGGCATAGCGTTGCAGAGTAAAGCTCAATGCTCGCCCTAGCATTTCTAATTTTGCTAAGCAGTCGTTGGTATTAGTAATGTGTATATTGTCGCCATCAAATTCAATTAAGTTTTGATCAGCAAAATTGGCCAAGATACGCGTAATGTAGTTTTCATCAAGGGGTTGTAAATACCACTCTTTGGCAAATAGCGGATAAAAAGAATGTACTAATTGTTCACACTGCTTAATTGTTGTTGTGTGCTGCTTAAATAAGTGCAATGCCAACAAGCTAGGTACCGCGAATAGATGCAAAATATTGTTACGGTAATAATTAAAGAGTGTTTTTTCTTTATCGCTAATGGCAATAATTTCGCCAAACTCATCACTTATCACATCAAATTTGTTAAGTTTTAAGGCATGTGTAAGAAGTTGCTCAGGCGTTTCGTCAGGCGCCGTTACTTTATCGCTATAACTTGCATCACGCTGCAGGCGTAAGTAAAAATCGAGCTGAGCTAATAGCTTTGGTTTACTTAAAGCGTGCTTGTCGTTTACTAGCAATACCATTGCTAATAAGTTAACAGCATTTAATGCAGCTGCATTATTAATTTTAACCATAACTTGGTCTGCTAAGGCTGCAACTTGTGGGCCTAACCACTGAGGTTTTTGTACGTCAGTTGGGTGAACCGCGTCGCGCCAGTCGGGTTGGTTATCATTTAAATATTGGTTAACCGAAATAGGATCGCCAAAATTTAGGTAACCACGTCCGTAGTTTTTAAGGTTTTTTATCGCTTTAAAAATACCAAATACCGATTCGCCTTTCTTATCTTTTCCAGCAAGCTCTTTAAGGTACGTATTTATTTCCATGACATGTTCGTAGCCAATATACACAGGGACTATTGATACTGGTCGATCGATACCGCGTAGCATGGCTTGAAAGGTCATTGCAAGCATACCTGTTTTGGGCGGTAACAAACGCCCTGTACGGCTACGCCCGCCTTCTGTGTAAAACTTAACTGAGTAACCTTTAATAAATAACTGACTCAAATATTCTTTAAAAATAGCTGAGTACAGTTTATTGCCTGCAAACGAGCGGCGAATAAAAAACGCACCCGAGCGGCGAAATATGCCACCGGCAGGAAAAAAGTTAAGGTTAACACCTGCGGCTATATGCGGTGGCACCAAACCTAAATGGTAAATAGAGTAAGTAAGAAGCAAGTAGTCCATATGGCTACGATGACAAGGCATGTAAATAATTTCATGGCCTTTATTAGTTAGTTCATGCAATTGCTCTGTGTGTTTTATGTGTATGCCGTTGTATAGCTTATTCCAAAGCCATGTTAAAAAGCGATCAGCAACGCGTATCATTGCTTCAGAATAGTTTGCGGCTATTTCATCAAGTAGCTTAAGCGCATTTTGACGCGCCTCGGTTTGGCTAATATTTTTAGCTTTTGCTTCATCCTGAATGGCTTTTTTTATTGTTGGTGAAGCAAGAAGAGAGTTAAACAATTGCTCGCGCGATGGCATTTTAGGGCCAGTGGCTGCCAGTTTTTGACGCTTAAAGTGAACCCGGGCAACACGTAGTAATTTTTGTGGTAGCTCATTTACATCAGCTTTTTCATTTACAATAAGTGATAAGTCGAGTGGTTGGCTAAAGCGAATAAAGTTGTCGCGACCAGAAAACAACACAACAAAAAACTTTCTAAACCAGCTTGGTGTAACCGAATGCGTTATTAAAGTACGTAATCCTGGTTTTTCTTTACCTGGATCGCGTCCCCATAAAATAGTTGCAGGTATCACTTGTACATTTTTTTGGCCACTATTTATAAGGTGATCAATTATTTGTTTGCCTTGTGCCAGTGCATTGGTTGGTTTTGCTGTATCGCCAAATAAAGGTGGTGGATTTTTAATACCAATAAATCGCTCTAAATGTTCATCACCTAATATTTGCTCTTCAGTAGGACTAGGTAAGCCGTGTTTTTTACAAGCATGAGCCAGCGCCGCAAGATCAAAACGAGAATTTAAACGCACTATATAAAATGTAGGGTAATCAGGATTTAAATCGTACTGTTTAATAGGGTTTTCTGGAAGGACTTTGCTTTTAACAAATAAGCGACTAAATCCAGCAGATAAAACGTTTAAACAATAATTAAAAATACGCATCGACTCACCATATTGAGGGTGTTAAAAAGCAAAATTAGCGTGATAGGATACCATATTATCTAAAAAATCGCTTCTTTACGAAATGAGATTAGTTAATGCAGCTATTGACCCGCATTGAAAAATTTAGTTCAGTATAGTCACATAATATAAGCCGGCACTTATTTAGACGAATTAATCATTGATACTTTGTTTTGAATTAGTTGTTGCATTTATCACCAATACCTCTATAATACGCAGGCTTTCAAAATTCCCCCGGGAACTTGGAAGGATAAATTAAGCTTGGATTTCAAGCTAATAAACAGGAGTTCCGATTTGGAACTCAACGTAGATATAATCAAACAGCCGACATCTTAATAATTAAGATTGTTTCGGTCGTTTTTTTATGCTCTTTTAAATGCTCTTTATATTGAGGTTAAGAATGTCAAATCAACGCATTCGTATTCGCCTAAAAGCTTTTGACCACCGTTTGATTGACCAATCAACGGCAGAAATCGTGGAAACTGCGAAACGCACTGGCGCACAAGTACGTGGTCCAATCCCACTACCTACACGCTTTGAACGTTTTACTGTACTTACTTCACCGCACGTAAACAAAGATGCGCGTGATCAGTACGAAATCCGCACCCATAAACGTCTGATAGACATCGTAGAACCAACTGACAAGACTGTTGACGCGCTTATGCGTTTAGATCTTGCTGCTGGTGTTGATGTTCAAATCAGCCTGGGTTAATCGGAAGATTAGAGAGGTTTTAGGAAAATGGCATTAGGTCTAGTCGGTCGTAAAGTGGGTATGACACGAATCTTCACTGAAGATGGTGTATCTATCCCTGTGACAGTTATTGAAGCGACACCTAACCGCATTGCTCAGATCAAATCTGACGCAACAGACGGTTATAACGCGCTTCAAGTAACCGCAGGCACTAAAAAAGCAAGTCGTGTAAACAAAGCTTCAGCGGGTCACTTCGCTAAAGCTGGCGTTGAAGCGGGTCGCGGTCTGTGGGAATTCCGCCTTAACGGTGGTGAAGGCGATTTTGAAGTAGGCGCAGAGCTTACTGTTGAGTTATTCAACGAAATCAACAAGGTTGACGTAACCGGTACTTCTAAAGGTAAAGGTTTCCAAGGTGGTGTTAAGCGCTGGAATTTCAGCATGCAAGACGCTACACATGGTAACTCTCTATCTCACCGTGCTCCTGGTTCAATCGGTCAAAACCAATCACCTGGTAAGGTGTTTAAAGGTAAGAAAATGGCCGGTCATATGGGTGCTGAGCGTGTAACGACTCAAAACTTAGAACTAGTTCGCGTTGACGCTGAGCGTAACTTGCTTTTAGTGAAAGGTGCAGTACCTGGATCTATCGGCGGTGACGTTATCGTTAAACCAGCTGTTAAAGCATAAGTCCTGGAGATTTAGTGATGGAATTAGCAATCAAAGACGCTTCTGGCGCTCTTGAAGTTTCTGAAGCTACTTTTGGACGTGAGTTTAACGAAGCATTAGTACACCAAGTAGTTGTTGCTTACGCAGCAGGTGCTCGTCAAGGTACTCGTGCTCAGAAGACACGTTCTGAAGTAAGCGGTGGTGGTAAAAAACCATGGGCTCAAAAAGGTACTGGCCGTGCACGTGCTGGTACAATCCGTAGTCCAATTTGGCGTTCAGGTGGCGTTAGCTTCGCAGCTAAACCACAAGACCACAGCCAAAAAGTAAACCGTAAAATGTACCGTGGTGCGATCAAAAGCATCCTATCTGAACTAGTTCGTCAAGAGCGTTTAATCGTTGTTGAAAGTTTTGGTCTTGAAGCACCAAAAACTAAAGATCTAGTAGCTAAGCTAAAAGAGCTTGAGCTTAAAGATGTACTTATCGTGACTGAAGAAGTAGATGAAAATCTTTTCTTATCAGCACGTAACCTTTATAAGGTTGACACGCGTGATGTAGCTGGTATCGATCCTGTAAGCTTAATTGCTTTCGACAAGGTACTTATTACAGCCGCTGCTGTTAAGCAACTTGAGGAGGCGCTAGCATGATCCGTGAAGAACGTCTTTTAAAAGTGATCCTTGCTCCACACATCTCTGAAAAAAGCACAATTGCTGCTGAAGAAAACAACACGATTGTTTTCAAAGTAGTAAATGACGCAACTAAAGCTGAAATTAAAGCGGCAGTTGAGAAGCTTTTTGAAGTAGAAGTAACGGGTGTTCGCACACTTAACGTTAAGGGTAAAACAAAACGTACTGGCATGCGTTTCGGTCGTCGTAGCGACTGGAAGAAAGCTTACGTTACTCTTAAAGAAGGCAGCGAGCTAGACTTTGTCGGCGGCGCCGAGTAATAAGGGGATAGAATTATGGCACTTCAAAAGTGTAAGCCTACTTCTGCGGGTCGTCGTCACCTAGTTAAAGTGGTTAACTCTGATTTACATAAGGGTAAGCCATACGCACCACTTTTAGAGAAAAACTCTAAATCAGGTGGTCGTAATAACAATGGTCGTATTACGGTTCGTCATATCGGTGGTGGTCATAAACATCATTACCGTTTAATCGATTTTAAGCGTACTAAAGATGGCATTCCAGCTACTGTTGAACGTTTAGAATACGATCCAAATCGTAGCGCAAACATCGCTCTTGTATTATATGCAGACGGTGAGCGTCGTTACATTATCGCACCTAAAGGCTTAAAAGCTGGTGATGCAATCCAGTCTGGTGTTGATGCACCAATCAAAGCTGGTAATGCACTACCAATGCGTAATATGCCTGTAGGTTCGACTGTTCACAACGTAGAATTAAAACCAGGTAAAGGTGCACAAATCGCACGTTCTGCTGGTGCTTACGTTCAAATTCTTGCACGTGATGGTCAGTATGTAACATTACGTCTTCGTTCAGGCGAAGTACGTAAAGTTGAAGCTGATTGTCGTGCTACACTTGGTGAAGTTGGCAATGCTGAGCATATGCTTCGTTCACTTGGTAAAGCAGGTGCAAACCGCTGGCGTGGTATTCGTCCGACAGTTCGTGGTGTTGCCATGAACCCGGTTGATCACCCACACGGTGGTGGTGAAGGTCGTACTTCTGGTGGTCGTCATCCTGTGTCTCCATGGGGTAAGCCGACTAAGGGTGCGAAGACGCGTAAGAACAAGCGTACGGATAAATTTATAGTACGTCGTCGTACTAAGTAATATTGAGGAATAGCCATGCCACGCTCTCTCAAGAAGGGTCCTTTTATAGACCTACACTTGCTGAAGAAGGTAGAGAAAGCTTTGGAAAGCGGTGAGAAAAAGCCAATTAAAACTTGGAGCCGTCGTTCAATGATCATACCTAACATGATCGGATTGACCATTGCTGTCCATAATGGTCGCCAGCACGTACCAGTTTTCGTTTCTGACGAAATGATCGGTCACAAACTAGGTGAATTTGCACCAACTCGCACTTACCGTGGCCATGCTGCGGATAAGAAAGCGAAGAAACGTTAAGAGGGGAAGATAAATGCAAGCATTAGCTAAACATAAATTCGCCTCTGGTTCGGCGCAAAAAGCACGTCTAGTTGCAGATCAGATCCGCGGGTTACCTGTCGATCGCGCACTAGAAATCCTGGCGTACAGCCCGAAAAAAGCGGCTGTATTAGTTAAGAAAGTACTTGAGTCTGCTATTGCTAACGCAGAGCATAACGAAGGTGCTGACATTGATGAGCTTCGTGTAACTACGATCTTTGTGGACGATGGTCCTACAATGAAACGTATTATGCCTCGTGCTAAAGGACGCGCAGACCGCATCCTTAAGCGTACAAGCCATATCACTGTTATGGTTTCAGATAGCTAGGAGTATAAGTAATGGGACAAAAAGTTCATCCTACTGGTATTCGCCTAGGTATATCTAAACCTTGGGTTTCTACCTGGTACGCGAGTTCTAAAGATTTCTCTGATCAGCTTTTTGGCGATCACAAAGTTCGTGCATTCCTTACAAAGGAATTAAAAACAGCTTCTGTGTCTAAAATCGTTATTGAGCGTCCAGCAAAATCAATCCGCGTAACAATCCACACGGCTCGTCCGGGTGTTGTTATCGGTAAAAAAGGCGAAGACGTAGAAAAATTACGTCAAGCAGTAACTAAAATCGCTGGTGTACCTGCTCAGATTAATATCTCTGAAGTACGTAAGCCAGAACTTGATGCACAACTAGTAGCAGACGGCATTGCCTCTCAACTAGAGCGTCGTGTTATGTTCCGTCGCGCTATGAAGCGTTCGGTACAAAATGCAATGCGCATCGGTTCAAAAGGGATTAAAGTTGAAGTTAGCGGTCGTCTTGGCGGCGCAGAAATCGCACGTTCAGAATGGTATCGTGAAGGTCGTGTACCTCTACATACTCTTCGTGCTGATATCGACTACGCAACTTCTGAAGCCTTAACCACTTATGGTATCATTGGTGTTAAAGTTTGGATCTTCAAAGGCGAAGTTATTGGTGGTTTACCACTAGTACAAGAGCAAGAGAAGCCAGCTAAACGCGCACCAAAGAAAGCCAAGAAAAGTGCTAAGTAGAGGTAGCGAGTAATGTTACAGCCAAAACGTACAAAATTCCGTAAAATGCACAAAGGCCGCAACCGCGGTTTAGCGCAAAACGGTAACAAAGTAAGCTTCGGTACTTTCGGATTGAAAGCTACTGGCCGTGGCCGCATGACTGCTCGTCAAATCGAAGCAGCTCGTCGTGCTATGACGCGTCACGTGAAACGTCAAGGTAAAATCTGGATCCGTGTCTTCCCTGACAAACCGATTACAGAAAAACCTCTTGAAGTTCGTATGGGTAAAGGTAAAGGTTCTGTTGAATATTGGGTTGCTGAAATTCAGCCTGGTAAAGTACTTTACGAAATGGAAGGTGTTTCTGAAGAGCTTGCTCGTGAAGCATTCGACCTTGCAGCTCGTAAACTGCCATTCAAAACAACTTTCGTAACTCGGACGGTAATGTGATGAAAGCAAGCGAACTAAAAGACAAAAGCGTAGAAGAGCTTAATGCTGAACTTCTAGGACTTCTTCGTGAGCAGTTTAACCTGCGCATGCAAGCAAGCACTGGTCAGTTAGCTCAGACACACACGCTAAGAACAGTACGTCGCGATATCGCGCGTGTAAAAACAATTATTAACCAGAAGGCAGGTCAATAATGAGCGATAAAATTCGTACTCTTCAAGGCCGTGTAGTTAGCGACAAGATGGAAAAATCTTTCACTATCGCAATCGCACGTTACGTGAAGCACCCAATCTATGGGAAATTCATTAAACGTACAACTAAGCTACACGTACATGACGAAAACAACACAGCAAAAGCGGGTGACGTAGTTACTATCCGTGAATGTGCACCAATTTCTAAGAATAAATCTTGGACTTTAGTAGACGTTGTTTCTAGTCCAAAACAAGCTTAATTTTTAATTAAGTTAGTTTTGTAAAAAAGCCCCGGCATTAGCTGGGGCTTTTTGTATTTAGTACTGTAGTAAAGCACCTTATTGATAATTTTTAGACCGACAATACACCTTTTTAAATGAACTAAACCTGCCCAGTTATACTCATAAAGTAAGCTGTTCACAGGGAGTTGATGTGTTGAAAGGTAACTATAAAGCGTGGGGTATATCAATTGGTTTGCATATTGTTGTTATTTATTTGGTTTCGAGGCACACGATTGAGATAGCACAGCCATACGCAGGTAAAGTGATAAAAGCGTATGTAATGGTGGACCTTACAACATTACCCAGTAATACAAAAAGTAAACAGCCGAATGCTCCACTCCCTGAAAATGATACCGAGCTTGATGCAAGTGAGTTAACACCTAAGCCGCTTAAAGGGCGTGACTTTGAGAACGCTCAGCAATTAAAATTAAACTTACCAGAGAATGCCACTGAGACAAGTAAAAGCATTGCCATAAGCACTGATAGAAAAAAGCATAATGTAAATAAAGCCGCGATTGAGCCTATAAAAAATAAGGTTAATTCAAAAGCTCAGCAGCCATTTAAAAAAATTGATCCGTACGCATCAATAACTCCGTTTTCAATTTCCAGTAATGCTATTGTATCCTTTGATTTCCCGCAGATAGCAACTTTGCCAAAGAGCAAAAATCACCAGCACATAACGGTTCCAATTGAGCATTCTAGTGATTTAAAATCAGCGGTTTTGTGGCAAAGCGCAGATGGTAGTCAGCGGGTGGAAATGTACAAAGGTATGTGCTACAAGATTGATTTTAGTGGTGTTATGGGTAAAGTAGGCTTACCAACGGGATCGCCAAGGCCATGCAAAGATAACGATCGTATTTTATATAATAAAATAATGGATAAGTGGAACGCTAAAAAGCCCATTAAGTAGTGTGTTTAAACTTTATTTAGAGGCTTAATTAATAAATGCTTTTTAGAAAAAGCGGCAACGACAACGGATAGCAAAATACAAAGCGTGGAGCCTACAATTAAAAAGCGGTTTTCAATCCGGCTAACTTGTCTCTCACCTAAAATTTGGTAAATAACATCACCTTCAATATATCGCTCGCCTTGGTAGTGCTGACTGACGTTGAACGCTATAAAATCGCCTAATTTGGCCTGATAAGTAAAGTAAGTCTCTGGATAGAAAATTTCATAGGTTGCGCATAACCACATTACGAGACCAGTAATGAGCATAATTAAACTTACAAACAGCCTTTTTTTAATCTGTGTGCTTTGTAATGTTTTTGATGGTAAATACTTATCTAAACACGCTTTGCCATAGCAAAATTCGATCTTTTCAATTACCTCAGCGGACGGAATAAATTGTCCATTTTCAAGCTTAGATAAGTAAGATTGTTGAATACCAATCTCGCGTGCAGCAAATGCTTGCGTCCATTTTTTATTTGCTCTTAATTGCTTTAGCTCAATTCCTAGCGACAAGTTTCTTCCTTACCTTGTTTAATGCTCATCTATTTATTATCGCTAAAAATGGTGTGTTTAAATAGCCCAATAAGCAATATTCATTACTATGAATTAAAAGAATATTATGAATATTAATAAGTTAAGTTTTAATAGGTGATAAATTGGTTATGCTAGGCAGACTAAATAATAAAGGAGTATAACGAATGAAAATGTACTTTTATAAAGCGGTAATGGGGATTACTTTTGGGTTTTTATCCTCAGCGTGTATTGCAGAGCCAGTATTTGCGATTAAAGCCACTATTTACAAGCTAAAGAGTAAAATAACAATAGATAGCAAAATAGATGAAACATTAAAAAATTTACAACCGATTCACCAACCTCAGTTATTAGCTAACTTAAATAAAAGCGCATTAATAGAAATAGGCGACGGTGAACAGCTAACAGCACTTGAGGTAAAAACAAATGAACAAGGAAGTTTTTATAATGCGAGCATGAAGCTCAAAGAAAAAGTAGATAGCGATTGGCAGTCTATTACGTCTTTCATGCCTAATATTCCCAATGGGCAAACTGTATATTTTAGCCGCACATTTACAGACAGCGTATGGGTGATTAAATTAACGGGAAAGCGCTATGAGTCTATTGCACTTGGTCAGGCGAGTTTTAAATAGCCTCAGCCTTGGCTGAGGCTATATTTTCTACCAAATCATTTCTACAAATTCAGGGTAGTCGATAAACGGATTACGGTTACCTTGAAATTCAAATGCTGCTTGGTTTCGATCTATTTCCATTTGGCTAACAGGGTCTGCGTTATGCCAGTTGATTAACATAGCAACAACCCAGCTTTCAAATACCTGCGAACTGGTGCCGTTAAGAACCGCATTACTTGCAGTGGTATTATTTTGCCACGTCCCAATCACATTTTCATAGCGTGTAGCCATGTAAAAATAGGCACGGGCAAAGTCACCTTTAAACTCATCAATGGGTTCAAACACTGTGCCCGTGTAATTAATGGCACTACTTGCAGAGCCTAACTTACTGCCATTAGTTGATGTAAACGTGGCGCTTGCCACTTCACCAAACGGAAAGTTGCTGCGTTTAGAGTTTACATAGCCATCGGTTGCATAAATATGATGAACATCTGAGTTCATAGGCTCATTAGTACCGCCAAACCAACTTTTAGGGAACGAATGCTCGCGGTTGTAACAACCACCTTCGCCACTGTAATTGCCACATTGATCGCTAACGGCTGTGTATGTGTAGCTATCGTTGCCATTTGGCTTTTCACTGTACATATCTAAAATACTATTATCGTTTTCAAAGTATGTATCGCGAGCCGATGAATCATAAAAGTTCCATATTGCAGAGTACCCCTGCGAACTATGATTATTAATGATGTTATAAAGCTCAGTTTTTAATGCGTAACCGGTTAGGCCTTGTGTTGTAACATAATAACCTGTTGGTGTTGTGGGGGTACCACCAGAGCCACCGCCAAGCGAAAATGAAGTACTTTCAACGTTGCTGAAGCTTGCGCCACTTGCCAGGGTTGAACCACCACTAGTGAGTGCATAATTACCACTACCAAAACTACAACAGATACCATCACCGTAGCTGTCGTTAATAGTAAAGGTATAGGCGCCATCAGCTAAACACAGTGCTTCGTTATATTGTGTATTAGACGCATAGCCACTACCGCTTGCAACTGTATTACCTTGGTTATTATTAATAGCCCAGCTTGTTTCGCTACCATAATTATCTGTCGTCAAA
This sequence comes from Pseudoalteromonas sp. SIMBA_162, assembly GCF_046535955.1. Classification (NCBI taxonomy): domain Bacteria; kingdom Pseudomonadati; phylum Pseudomonadota; class Gammaproteobacteria; order Alteromonadales; family Pseudoalteromonadaceae; genus Pseudoalteromonas; species Pseudoalteromonas sp. SIMBA_162. The sequence continues at coordinate 23,713 of NZ_JAWJBQ010000013.1, forward strand.
CTAAAAGAGAGGCTATTGCCCGAGCAACTCCCAGAGCTACTGTCGTTACTTGTAGGTAAAAAGTTATCTACATAGACAAGTTCATTGCCATCAAAGCCACTAACATCATAAAAGCGTAGGCCAACATTAATGGTTTTATTGCTACTTGCTGTATAGCTATGGCTAATTGTTTGCCATTGATTAGTTTGCGTATTATTGGAGTAGCCTTGGTAACCATCTACGAATAAACGGGCTTTAACTTTTCCTTCTGTGTGGTAAACATCAGTTGAAAACGCATAGGTTTTTCCTGCTTCTACCGTTATTTGTTGTAATAAATCGGTGTTAGCCTGAGAGCCTGTGGTTACATTAACTGCTGCTGCACTATTACCTGTTTTAACAATATTTGTTGAGCGCGATAGGCTAATACCGCTATCTATTGTGCTCCACGCGTCAGGTGTATTGCCTGACCATTGCTCAAAACTGCCATTTTCTACATTTGCCATTACCGGAAGTGTGCCAAGTAATAAGGCTGTTCCGAATAGTTTATTTTTATATGCCCCGTGTGACATGATTGTTCCTATTTTTATAATGAGTGAATAATATACATTACTTTGTTTAGGTTGCAAAATTGTTAATTTAAAATTTAATAAAAAGCAATAATCGCTCTTTAATCTGTTTTTTTAGGTGTTTTTTAAAATTAATAACTAAATGGAATATCAAAGCAGATTCTATTCTTTTTTGATAAGTCGATAGCCCGTTATCCTGCACAGTAAGAAAACCTCAGCAAACTTATATCGGCTGAGGAAAAACTCATTTTTAACAATGCACGGTGTGTGTTGTGCTTAATTTTCAGGGTTATGGGGAATCGATTCATGTTGTTAGGTCAACTAAATGCTGCGGCAAGCCCGCTATCGCAAGAGCAAGTTCAAAAGCTGCAAGGTTTAGTGGCTGAGCTTAATCCAATACAACAAGCGTGGGTAAGTGGTTACTTAGCAGCTAATGCAAATGCTTCAGCACTTGGTATGCCTACGGCTGGCACATCGGTAACGGGCGATGCAGCAGTATTAACTATTTTATATGGCTCACAAACGGGTAATGCAAAAGGTGTTGCAACCCAAATGAAAGAGCAAGCTGAATCGCGTGGTTTATCAGCCAAATTAGTGAGTATGTCTGATTACAAACCAACGGCCCTGAAAAAAGAAAAGTTTTTAACCGTTGTTGTATCGACTTACGGTGAAGGTGAACCGCCTGAAGATGGCGAAACGTTGCACGCATTTTTAGCTACTAAAAAGGCCCCTAAACTCGACGGTGTTAAAATAGCTGTCATTGGTCTAGGTGATTCTAGCTATGAGTTTTTCTGCCAAACAGCAAAAGATTTTGAAGAGCGTTTAAATAAGTTAGGCGCTGAGTCAGTTTACCAACGCGCTGATTTAGATGTTGACTACGAAGAAGAAGCTGCAACATGGATTCAAGGCGCACTGGATGCATTTGAACCAGATTTAAAAGCGCAACAGGGTAACGCAGGTGCACAAGCCGCGGTTATGCCATTTGGTGCACCAACACCTGCAGCCAGCCAGTACACAAAGCAAAATCCATTTGAAGCCGAATTATTAGCAGTTCAAAAAATTACCGGGCGTGATTCAACAAAAGATGTACGCCATGTAGAAATTTCGCTCGAAGGCTCTGATATCACTTACACACCGGGTGACTCACTGGGTGTATATTTTTTAAATGATGAGGCGTTAGTTGATGAAGTGCTAGAACTTACCCAAATTGATGGTTCTAGTCGCGTTAAAGTTGCGAATGAAGAATTGAGCGTGCGTGATGCGCTTATCGAAAAACTAGAGCTAACGCAGTCATATCCGGGTTTTGTTGAAAAATACGCAACAGCAACAGGCACACCTGAGCTCTTAAAGCTTGTAGAAGATAAAGCTGCAATGCGTGCTTACATTGAGCCACGCCAAATATTTGATGTTATTCGTCAAAATCCAGCAAAACTAGATGCACAAACATTAGTTGATTGCTTACGTAAGCTTCAGGCTCGTTTATATTCTATAGCGTCTAGCCAAAGCGAAGTTGAAGACGAAGTGCATTTAACTGTTGGACTTGTTGAGTTTGATACTTTTGACAGCGAGCACTTAGGTGGTTGTTCTGGTTATTTAGCGCGTCGTGCTGAAGAGGGCTGCAAGGTAAAAGTATTTAGCGAACATAATGACAACTTCCGTTTACCGGCTAACGATGAAACACCTATTATCATGGTGGGTCCGGGTACTGGTATTGCGCCATTCCGTGCATTTTTACAAGAGCGTGACTCGCGAGAAGCACAAGGTAAAAACTGGTTGTTTTTTGGTAACCCACACTTTACTCAAGACTTTTTATACCAAGTAGAAATTCAGGGGTATTTAAAATCGGGCTTATTGAGCAAAGTCGATGTGGCATTTAGCCGTGACCAAGCCGAAAAAATCTATGTACAAGATAAGCTTCGCAAAAACTCAAAAGACATTTTTGAGTGGTTAGAAGCTGGCGCTCACTTTTATGTATGTGGAGACGCAAACCGCATGGCAAAAGATGTACATCAAGTATTGGTTGATATCATTAAAGAAAATACGGGTAAAAATGATGAAGACGCAGAGCAATATTTAAAAGACCTGCGTAGCGCAAACCGCTATCAGAAAGACGTGTATTAATCACGTTTCTTATTTTATTAACAGCTAACAGCCGTCACTGTAACAAATTTAGGATTTAAAATGAGCGAACAAGATAAAAACGTAAAGCTTTCTGATAACGAGCGTTTGAAAAGAGAAAGTAACTTTTTACGAGGCACTATAGAGCAAGACTTAAAAGATGAAATTACCGGTGGTTTTACAGCCGATAACTTCCAACTTATACGTTTTCACGGTATGTATCAGCAAGATGATCGCGATATACGCCCAGAGCGCGCAAAGCAAAAGTTAGAGCCGCTGCACAACGTAATGCTACGTGCACGTATGCCTGGCGGTATTATCAAGCCTGAGCAATGGCTAGCAATTGATAAGTTTGCTGATGATAAAACCAGCTACGGCAGCATTCGTTTAACTACGCGTCAAACGTTTCAGTTCCATGGTGTATTAAAGCCAAATATTAAAGGCATGCACCAAATGCTAAATAGCGTGGGCATTGATTCTATTGCTACCGCAGGTGATGTAAACCGTAATGTGCTGTGTACTACTAACCCTGTTGAGTCTGAGCTACACCAAGAAGCGTATGAGTGGGCTGCAAAAATTTCAGAGCATTTACTTCCAAAAACAAAAGCGTATGCTGAAATTTGGTTAAACGGCGAAAAAGCAGAAACGACAGAAGAACCTATTTTAGGGTCTAACTATTTACCACGTAAGTTTAAAACCACGGTTACTATTCCGCCTAACAACGAAGTCGATGTGCATGCGAATGACTTGAACTTTGTTGCTATTGCTGAAGATGGCAAGCTTGTTGGCTTTAACGTACTTGTAGGTGGTGGCCTTGCTATGACCCACGGTGATATGGCTACGTATCCGCGTAAAGCTGACGACTTTGGTTTTATCGCGCTAGAAGACACCTTAAAAATTGCTGAGCACGTTGTATCAGTGCAGCGCGATTGGGGTAACCGCTCTAACCGTAAAAATGCAAAAACTAAATACACACTAGATCGTGTTGGGTCAGACGTATTTAAAGCCGAAGTAGAAAAACGCGCGGGTGTAAACTTTGCACCTAGCCGCCCATATGAATTTACTCATCGAGGCGATCGTATTGGTTGGGTAGAAGGCATTGATGGTAAGCACCACTTAACCTTATTTATTCAAAGCGGTCGTATTTTAGATTACCCAGATAAGCCACTTAAAACAGGGTGTCGTAAAATTGCAGAAGTGCACCAAGGTGACATGCGTATGACGGCAAACCAAAATTTAATTATTGCCGGTGTACCTGCAGATCAAAAAGCAGTGATTGAAGAAATTGCTCGTAACCATGGTTTGATTGACGACGGTGACACAGAGCAACGTAAAAACTCAATGGCGTGTGTGGCATTACCTACATGCCCGCTTGCAATGGCCGAAGCTGAGCGTTACTTACCAAGCTTAATTGAAAAAACTGAAGCTTTACTCGCTAAACACGGGATACCAGACGATAGCATTATTATGCGCGTTGTAGGTTGTCCTAATGGTTGTGGCCGCGCAATGCTTGCAGAAGCAGGGCTGGTAGGTAAAGGGCCTGGTAAATACAACGTTTACTTGGGCGGTAATTTAGAAGGTACACGCATTCCTAAACTGTACCTTGAAAACGTAGGTGAAGATGTTTACCTAGAGGCGTTTGATAAGCTAATTGGCCAGTGGGCAAGTGAGCGAAACGACGGTGAATGTTTTGGTGACTTTGTAATTCGCAAAGGCATTGTTGCTGAAGTAAAAGTATCAGTAACCGATTTTCACGCATAATTAGATACCAGCGCTTGGCGCTGGTGAGGCTTGGAATTTTCCATGAGTGAATTTAAAAATATATTACAGCTAGATAAACAAAGCCAAGCGGCTATGTTAGCTGATGCTAATGGTGTATTAGCAAATATGAGCGCAGAGCAACGTGTTGCGTGGGCGCTTGAAAATTTACCCGATACCGCGTTTCTATCGTCAAGCTTTGGGATTCAAGCTGCGGTGATGTTGCATTTAATGACAACCCAACGCCCAGACATTCCTGTTGTATTAACAGACACTGGTTATTTGTTCCCTGAGACGTACCAGTTTATTGAGCAAATGAGCGAGCGTTTGTCACTTAATTTAAAAGTGTACAAGGCGCAGCTGAGCCCAGCATGGCAAGAAGCTAAGTTTGGAAAGTTATGGGAGCAAGGTGAGGACGGTATTAAGCAATATAATCAGCTTAATAAAGTTGAGCCAATGACTCGCGCTTTAAAAGAAATTGAAGCGGGTACCTGGTTTAGTGGTTTACGTCGCGATCAATCTTCTACTCGTGCAGATAAGCAGTTTGTAGAAATAAGCCGTGGTACGGTAAAAGTGTACCCGATTATTGAATGGTCAAACCGCGATGTATATCAATACCTAACTAAGCATGACTTACCTTACCACCCATTATGGGAGCAAGGGTATGTATCAATGGGCGATGTACACACTACACGCAAACTAGAGCCGGGCATGACTGAAGAAGAAACCCGCTTTTTTGGTTTAAACCGTGAATGCGGTCTTCATATGGATGGTGATGGTATTTAGTACCTTAACGCTTTATTTAACCGCAATTAAACGCAGCTTAGGCTGCGTTTTTTATTATCTAAATTTAGATAATAAAATTGCCAGTGAGTGCTTTATTCACTAATATTATATTAAAGGAACAAACAAAGCAGGAACGCTATGAAATACTTTACCTATTTAGCAATATCAGTGATGGTAATTGCTGTCATATCATTATTTTATTTAAAAAAGCCAGACGGCCAACCTTGGCTTTCAGGTTCAACTATCAGCAAAGAAACCCAGCAAATTAAAGAGCAAATGGTTGCGTTATCAACCAATACGCTAAATCAAGCTGTAAAAGGCATTCACGAGGCTGGCGATAAAGTGACGAGTAGTATTTCAAGCGATAGCTCAACGATTACGTCTTCAAGTACTATTTATAAGTGGCAAGATGAAACAGGCCAATGGCATTATTCCGATAGCCCTAACCCTCATGGTAAAAGCATAGAGTTAACCCTCAACCCTGAGGATATAACCGTGATTGGTGCAGAAGATACCTCTATTTTAAACTTAGAGTCTAGTACTAATGAGATGTCAGCTAATACGCAAACCCCTTCAATATTAAATCCTGAATCGATTAAAAAGCTGTTTGAAGATGCAGAAAACATCGAAAAAAAATTAGAAAAACGTAACAAAGAAATTAATAACTTAAGTGTACTTTAAACGCTATTCATTAGTATGAGAGCGGATATAACGTTTTTCAGCTTCCATTAGTAAAATGGTTAAATATATTTTGGTGGGTAGTGACAATAGTATACCTACAGCGATGCAGGCTGCGGATGCAATAATGCCGTTAATACCAAATTTCTCATTAAACCCATTAGATATGATAAGTGTATGGCCTGTAATTATAAGGCATATGCCAAGTACAATAGATGTTTTAAGTACTCTAATAATCGTTACATGCGACATAATGCCTCCACTGGTTATGGTGCCAGTGTAATAGGCTATGTGTTTTGTATATTGATGCAGCGCAATAATAAGGCAGTTATAAAAAAGGCCTCATGGTTGTAACCATAAGGCCTATGAGTCATTCACTACGCAGCTTAGTTAAGCATGTTACGCAGTACATATTGTAAAATACCGCCATGCTTGTAGTAATCCCACTCCTTAGGAGTATCAATACGTACATCGGCTTTTACGCTTGTTTTTTTGCCTTCGGCATTGGTTGCTATCAGTGTAACCTCGTCGGTTTTATCGTACAGACCTTGAATATCAAACTCTTCTTGGCCAGTTAAACCATGCGACTCATAGCTTTCACCCTCTTTAAATTGTAATGGCAGTACACCCATTCCAATTAAGTTAGAGCGGTGAATACGTTCATAGCTTTGTGCAAAAACAGCTTTCACGCCTAGCAACAATGAACCTTTTGCAGCCCAATCGCGTGACGAGCCAGTACCATATTCTTTTCCGGCTAAAATAATAAGCGGTGTATCATTTTTTTGATATGCCATAGCCGCATCGTAAATACTTTCTAAGCTATTGTCTGGTTGCGTGCGTGTTACACCGCCTTCTGTGCCCGGTGCTAACAAGTTTTTAAGTCGTACGTTAGCAAAGGTGCCGCGCATCATTACTTCATGGTTACCTCGGCGAGAGCCGTAAGAATTAAACTGTGCTTTTTCTACATTGTGCTCTTGTAGATAAAGACCAGCAGGTGCATCCGCTTTAATCGCGCCAGCAGGAGAGATGTGATCGGTTGTTACTGAGTCTCCTAGCTTGGCTAAACAGCGAGCCCTTTCAATGGTAGGAATACCCGGTGGCTCTACGGTCATGCCATCAAAAAATGGTGCTTTTTTAATATAGGTAGATGCGTCGTTCCAATCATACAACTTACCATCAGGTATTTGAATTTGTTGCCAGCGGCTATCGCCTTCATAAACATTGGCGTAGCTTGTTGCAAACATCTCTTTGGTAACCGTTTCTTTTACTAAGTCGCTAACCTCTTTCACACTTGGCCAAATGTTTTTAAGGTAAATATCGTTACCGTTTTCATCTTGTGCAAGGGGCTCGTTATAAACATCTATGTCTGTTCTACCTGCAATTGCGTAGGCAACAACCAAAGGAGGAGAAGCTAAAAAGTTCATTTTAACATCTTGGTGTATACGCCCTTCAAAATTACGGTTACCCGATAAAATAGAGCTTACAACTAGCTTATGCTTTTGGATAGCTTGTGAAATTTCATCAGCCAGCGGTCCTGAGTTGCCTATACACGTAGTACAACCGTAACCTACTAAATTAAAGCCTAGGCTTTCTAAGTCGTCCATTAACCCCGCTTTTTCTAAGTAGTCGGTAACTACTTTTGAGCCAGGTGCGAGTGATGTTTTAACCCAAGGTTTAACGTTAATACCTAGTTGTTTTGCTTTTTTAGCCACAAGGCCTGCGGCTAAAATAACACTTGGATTAGACGTGTTGGTACAGCTTGTTATAGCTGCAATAACGCATGCACCGTCGTTAAGTTCAAACTGTTGGCCTTTATAGTTAACTTTTGCCGCCCCCATAAATTGTGCTTCGTTTACAGGTTCATCAGGGTTGGTTGTGGGGCCTTCGCTTTCGATACGCGATTGCTCGTCATCACTTTTATCGCGATGTGCTATACGCTCTTCTTGAAAACCTTTTAGGTGCTGAGAGATTTCCTCGCCGGCTTTGTTAAGCGCTATTCTATCTTGTGGGCGTTTTGGGCCTGCAAGGCTTGGTACAACATCATCGAGCTTTAGTTCTAGTGTGTCGGTATAGCGAGCTTCGTCGCCATCGTTACGCCACAAGCCTTGGTGTTTTGCATAATCTTCAATAAGCTTTAGTTGGTCTTCATCACGGTTGGTAAGACGTAAATAATTAATCGTTTCGTCATCAATTGGAAAAATACCACATGTAGCACCATATTCAGGTGCCATGTTAGCAATGGTTGCTCTATCGGCAAGGGGGAGATCTGCAAGGCCGTCGCCATAAAATTCTACAAATTTACCTACCACGCCGTGGTTACGCAAAATTTCAGTTACCGTTAGCACTAAATCAGTTGCTGTTGTGCCTTCTGGTAATCGGCCATTAAGCTTCATGCCAACTACTTGTGGAATAAGTAAGCTAATAGGCTGGCCAAGCATTGCAGCTTCAGCCTCAATGCCGCCTACACCCCAGCCAAGTACGCCTAAGCCATTAATCATGGTTGTGTGCGAGTCAGTACCAACCAGTGTATCGGGGTAGGCAAACTTTTTACCATTGCTATCTTCGTTAAAAATAACGCGAGCAAGGTATTCTAAATTAACTTGGTGAACAATGCCGGTTGCGGGTGGTACCACTTTTAAGTTATCAAATGCCGTTTGGCCCCAACGTAAAAATTCGTATCGTTCTTTGTTGCGGTCGTATTCAAGTTTCGCATTTAAATCAAAGGCACCATCATTTCCATAGCCGTCAACTTGTACTGAATGGTCTATTACGAGTTCGGCCGGTGACAGTGGGTTTATTTTTGCAGGATCTCCGCCGAGCTTTTCCATTGCATCTCGCATTGCAGCTAAATCGACAATGGCAGGTACGCCAGTAAAATCTTGCATTACTACTCGCGCAGGGGTAAATGCAACTTCAGATGATGGTTTTGCTTTTGGGTCCCAATTTAATAGCGCATTAATGTCTTGTTCTTTGATGTTTTCGCCGTCTTCGTTGCGCAGTAAATTTTCTAGCAAGACTTTTAAGGAGAAGGGGAGTCGTTTTGCTTTGTCGCCAAGCCCTTTCAGAGAATGAATATTATATTGCTCACCATTAATTGTGAGCTCATGTTGGGTATCGAAACTATTTTTCATTATTTTGCCCCTTCTTAACTAATTAAATTTTTTTAAAGTAACCTCTGTAATTAAACATTTGCAAAGTGCATACCATGATAAACGAATATTAAATAGCTGCTCTCATGAGCAGCTATAATAAGAAGTAAGGTGTTAAATTATGAGTTCAATAAACCATCTATGACAACGAAAAAGCACGTTGTTCAGCTGGCCTATTCAGTTAGTTTATCCAGCCTTGTTGTTTCCCTTTTATACTTAAATAAATAAGCGCTAAGGCAATAAAAACTACCATAAGTGGCATTACAACCGAGCTTATTCCTAGCAAGGCAATGCTATCAATTATAAAAAAGTTGTAGTATTGCTGTATAATTATCGCGCCGAGCGATAAAGCAAAAGTAGGTGTTGCCAGCGATTTCTTAGCAAGTAAAAAATGCAGCCTAAAGCACCACCAAAAACGGCAACGGCGAAAGCAATGGTGGCCCATATTGGGGTGTTTGAATATGCAGCTTGTTGATCTAATGGTAGTTTGCTGATCATATCTGGGCTTGTCATTATGTGCATAATGAATGCTATAACGCCCAATAAGTTCCATATAAGAGCAGCCCAAGCGACAGGTTTAAACCAGTTTTTAGGTGTGCGAGATGACATGTGTAACCTTGTTTTTTATTATTATTAACAAGGTTATTAAAGAGTAAAAAAGCCAACTATACAAGTTGGCTTTTTTATAATGTGATTTGTAAGCTTACCCAAATGAAATAGGGCGACGCCCTGTTTTTTCATCTACCTTTGGCTTTTTAGTGCGCTTACGTTTACTTTTTGCTGGTTGGCTTTCAGGCGGTGAAATGTTTTGTTTGGGCTCAACCGGCGTTTGTTCACTTGGCCTTTGTGCTGGGGTCGCATCTTCACTCAGGGAGAGTTGAAAGAGCTCGCCATCAAATTCCAGTACATCACCACTGTATAATTTTTTCCGCTTTATTGTACAAATTTCATGGTTAACACCCACATAGCCTTCGGCGATTAGGTTTTTAGCTTGGCCGCCACCTTCAACTAAATTAAGTACTTTTAATAATTTACAGAGCTCTATTGGCTCTTCTTCTAGTTCGATTTCTATGTATTCTTCGTTCATTGTTACTCTCGGTGGAGGCTTGCATAGGCTGTAGTATAAAGGCATAGGGCCAATTATGCACCAAACCAAATCACTCAAATTTACGTATTAGTTATTTTTTAAAAAATGACTCACTTTAAAAAAACTGAAGTATTTATTAGTTAAGCTCCGGCGAGCCATGTTTGTAAGTGGCTTACTAATTGCTATAGCTGTGTCGAATTTAGAATACATAGAATCATGGAGTAAAAAATGGGCGTAAGATTAGCAATGAGAAAAGAGCTAATGGGCTTAAATCATTCAGACATGTTAACTGCCGATGACGTTAGGGAACACCTTAGTAAATCAATAAAAAAGCACGACCAAAAACCTGAACACGGGTTTTCGGTTATTTCAAAATTTAACGATACACACAGCCAGTTACTCAGTGGCAACACTAACAAAAAAAGCGTTTTGGAATTTGAACGTCACCGCTTATTTAAAGAGGTGCTATATACGCGTAAAAGTGTAGATGCTTGGTTAGATAATCAAATAAATTAAGTTGCGATAAAGCAATACCTCTAATAGACTACAAGTGTAATCAAATGAGGTGACTATGAAAAAAGGATTTTTAATTTGTGTATTGGCATGTATGTTAGTTGCATGCCAGCAACCCACCGTTTATGTTTTTAGTGAAAACTTGCAAGATGAACAACGTAATCAGCTCGATGCGGCGTTAAAGGCACAAACTCTTCCCTATGAATATGTAACGTTAGAAATCCCATCAGATTTTGGTGAAGCAACGTTGCTTTTATCAAGCGATAAAATTTATTCCAAAGAGACAGAACAACTTGCGTCCATAATGCAAGCGCTCGGGTATGAGCCACACGTTAGTTATACAAGTCGCTCAAACCATTTTTATGGTGATGGCAATATAGGTTTTTATTTAAAAAATACAGCTGAAAATGCTGCTTTTGTAATGCCTAAACAGTTACGAACAACTCAATGCAGTGAAGATAAGTACAATGATTTAATCGTTACCTTTACCAAAGAATACGCTGATTTTACTTTACCCAGTGGTGCAGTTGTGAGGTTGGGTTGGGAGTTTTTATATGGTTACGTTGTCATTTATTACAAAAATTATTCGCAAACTTATAGTCACTCGCAGCCATTTATAAATACGCCCTTTGGCGATAAACCATCAGATACTTACACGTTTACAGCCCATGTTAATAATTCTAGCTGGCTCGATTGCTCATTGCAGGTTGTTTATATGGACTGAGCTAACCGTGATTTTCTATATAGTCACTGAGCTTAGTTATTCGTTCACTCATACCTTCAATAATACGGTCTTTAATTTTTTCTCGAATGACATTGGGTAACTGAGTGAGTGCTTCGGGAGTGATGGCAAGGACAATGGTGTCGGTTTTAGCGCGAGCACTTGTACTGCGCTCTCTGTTATTTATAAATGCGCCTTCACCTATAAATTCGCCAGGCTCTATTGTGCCCAGTTCAAGTAAGTGATTATGCTTAAATACTAAAAGTGCGCCGCTAAGTACAATATACAATCGTTTATCGTTATCGAACTGTTTAAACAAAAATTGGTGCTGGCCAACTAAATACAATAGGCCATATGATTCTAATAAAATTTGACGCTCGTTGAGCGTAAATTCCTTAAAAAAATGTAGTCTGTTAATTATTTCCATTTGTTTGAACAATGGAATGTGTTCGATTAATTTCATTCGATATCAAAATTTAATGCACATTGTTAGCTAATATTGCGCTCTTTTAATTTTCGGGTCAATGTATTGCGACCCCAGCCTATTTTTATGGCGGCATCTTGTTTGTGGCCCGAACAATTAGCAAGTGCTGTTTTAATTAAGCGTGTTTCTAATTGTGCCTGTATGTCTGGCCAAATATTTTCTTTACCTTGTTTTAGTTCATTATTAAGCCATTGCTGAAAAGCATCCAGCCAATCACCTTCTTCTTGTATTGGTGTTACTTCAATAATTTCAGGGGGCAAATCTTGCTCTGTAACAAGCTCGCCAGGTGCCATAACCGTTAACCAGCGACAGGTGTTTTCAAGTTGGCGAACATTACCTGGCCAGTTAAATAAACGAAGTTGCTCGGTGGCTTTAGGGCTCAATACTTTGCTTTCTACTTGCAGATCTTTAGCGCTTTTATGTAAAAAGTGTTGCGCTAAGCGTTCAATATCTTCGGTGCGTTCACGTAAAGCAGGTAAACGAAGGCGTACTACATTTAAGCGGTGAAATAAATCGTCCCTAAACTTACCTTGTTTAACTAAGTCTTCTAAGTTTTGATGTGTTGCGGCAATAATGCGTACATCAACTTTTATACTTTGATGACCACCAACACGGTAAAATTCTCCGTCGGCAAGTACGCGAAGTAAGCGTGTTTGCACATCTAAAGGCATATCGCCAATTTCATCTAAAAATAAAGTGCCGCCATTGGCTTGTTCAAATCGACCTTTTCGCACGGTATCGGCACCGGTGAACGCGCCTTTTTCATGGCCAAACAGCTCAGACTCAACTAATTCTTTAGGTATAGCAGCCATATTAAGGGCAATAAATTGGTTTTCTTTACGCGGGCTGTGATTATGAAGTGCACTTGCAACGAGTTCTTTACCTGTACCCGACTCACCATTAATCAAAACACTCATGCTAGATGCTGAAAGTTTACCTATTGCTCTAAAGACCTCTTGCATAGCGGGTGCTTCACCAATGATGTGAGCACTTTTAGGAGGCGCTTGCTTACGTTTGGTTTTTTTTGTGGAATTTGCTCTAAATGCGCTTTCAACAAGTGCAACGGCTTCATTTAAATCGAATGGTTTAGCTAAGTACTCAAATGCCCCTTTTTGAAAGGCGTTCACTGCTGAATCTAGGTCTGAGTGCGCAGTCATTATTATTACTGGCAAGCCAGGGTTTTGTTCTGCGATGAGTTCAAGTAGGGCCATGCCATCCATACCGGGCATTTTCACATCCGATACTAAAACAGTAGGTTGACTAAACTTCAATGCATTAAGTACATCTTGCGCGTTGGCAAAGCTTTCTACATTAAAACCAGAGCGTTCAAGTGCTTTTTCAAGTACGAAACGAATTGATGCATCATCATCTACAAGCCAAACTGTTTTCATGGCAACTCCAAACATTAATCTGCAAAGGGCAGATAGATATTAAATTCAGTATGTCCAGGCCAGCTATCACATTCAATATAGCCATCGTGCTGATCAATGAGCGTCTGTGCAATCGAGAGTCCAAGCCCTGAGCCACCTTCTTTGTTGGTGATCATAGGGTAGAACAAGGTTTCACGTATGCTGTGATCTATGCCTGGTCCGTTATCAGATATTTGGATCAACAAGGCTTTTTTAGGTGCCTTACCTGGACGACGGTGTTGATGATTAATACGCGTTTTTATTTTTATCTCACCACCCTCAGTAAGCGCCTGCTGAGCATTACGAACAATATTTAAAACCACTTGTTGTATTTTACTCTGATCAATAAACACATTAGGGATACTAGGATCGTAATCTTTTTTTAATTCGATATTTGAACAATTATCGAGTGTGCTTAACTTCACTACCGACTCTAACGCTTGGTGTATATTAACGTAAGATTTTTGTGGCAGTTGATTAGGCCCTAAAAGTCTATCTACTAGTTCACGTAATCTGTCTGCTTGCTCAATGATGAGCTCAGCGCATTGATTTCTTTCTTGCTGATCAACCTCATATTGCAATAATTGCGCCGCTCCGCGAATTCCACCTAAAGGATTTTTAATTTCGTGTGCTAGGCCTCTTATTAAGTTACGTGCTGCTTGGTATTGATGCATTTGATTTGAAGCTTGATCGTGCTTTATTTCATCGTCTGTTTGACGACATTCTAATAAAATATACGCAGTACCTTTAAAGTTAATTCTCCTTGAATTAACACTTACTTTGGCATGGCGAGAATCGCTAAAGACTACGTCAGCTCTGTGTTGTTGGCAATCAACGCCATCAATTAATGAAAACTGCGCGATGCGTTTTAAGTCAATTGAATGGTAATTAAAAAGGGTATCAAAGGGCTGTTCGAGTAAGCGTTTAGTGGCAAGCCCAAGTAACTCACTGGTACTGGTATTGGCATAAAAAACGGTAAAATTTTTATCGAGAAGCATAACTGCCGTTGTTTGATTTTGCCATATGGCATCAAGCAATTCGGGGCTAAAATTTTCGTTATTAATCATGTTTGCACCATTTTAGTGCGCAGGTGTTTACAGGCCAGGTTTTATCTTAAATGAGCTGCTGCGCCTAAGTATTAAGTTTCGCTTTAATTGCTATGGATTTTGCCTTTTCTGCGCATATTAAATATACGTGGCTCGCTCACAGCGATAATTTGGTTTTTCTCGTTAAACAGTCTTAATTGAAGCATGTGTTCACCGGCTTCAACATCAGCAATTGCAAATACTGAGTTATTTATTGCAGGGCCGTTTGCTTCTCCATCAACAAGCAATTGAATGGTATACCCTGCTTTAAAGCTCGGCATTACGCGGCTAGTGACATATATTGTGCCGGTATTTTCATGAATGGTTTGATTGTGCTCAGGTGACATAATGGCAATACCAAACCCTGTTTTTTTAGTATGGGATTGGCTGCTGAGAGTCGCTATATCTTTAGCGGGCATAGTTAAACTTTGGCTAGAGAGTTTTACCTCTGTAGCACCTTTACGCGGTGTATCTGAAAACACTAAAACGCCATTTTGATCTTTCCAAGCGTAAATTCTTTTTTCACCCGCATAACCATAATTACTTAATCCTAAAGTAATTATTAGCAATAAAATCTTACTATTCACACTGCTACCCTGCAATTTTTATGATTGCTTAACTTTAGTGGAGTTTGATTTAATTTACCATTAAAAAAGCCCGCAAAGCGGGCTTGAGAACACACATTCTTTTACAGTGTCAAATTAGCAGCTGTAGTACATTTCGAACTCAACTGGGTGAGTTGTCATGTTAAGTTTTTCAACTTCTTGACCTTTAAGTGCAATGTAAGCATCGATTAGGTCGTCAGTGAAAACACCACCTTGAGTTAAGAACTCGCGGTCAGCACTTAATGCATCTAGTGCTTCACCAAGTGAAGATGCAACTTGTGGAATTTCTGCTGCTTCTTCTGCTGGTAAGTCGTATAAATCTTTATCCATTGCATCGCCAGGGTGGATCTTGTTTTTGATACCGTCAAGGCCAGCCATAAGCATTGCTGAGAAAGCAAGGTATGGGTTAGCTGTTGGATCTGGGAAGCGTACTTCGATACGACGACCTTTCGCAGATGGTACTACTGGGATACGGATTGAAGCAGAACGGTTACGTGCAGAGTATGCAAGCATTACAGGTGCTTCAAAGCCTGGTACTAAACGTTTGTACGAGTTAGTTGATGCGTTAGCAAATGCGTTAATAGCTTTAGCATGCTTGATAATACCGCCAATGTAATAAAGCGCTTCTTCAGAAAGACCGCCGTATTTATCGCCAGCAAACAAGTTAACACCGTCTTTAGCTAAAGACTGGTGACAGTGCATACCAGAACCGTTATCACCAACAATTGGCTTAGGCATGAATGTAGCTGTTTTTCCGTATAAATGAGCCATGTTATGAATAACATATTTCATTTCTTGGATTTCATCTGCTTTTAAAACCATGCTGTTAAAACGCGTAGCAATTTCGTTTTGGCCTGCTGTTGCTACTTCGTGGTGATGTGCTTCTACTACTTGACCTAGCTCTTCAAGTACTAAACAAGTGGCTGAACGCCAATCTTGTGAAGAATCAACAGGTGAACAAGGGAAGTAGCCGCCTTTAACACCTGGACGGTGACCAGTGTTACCGCCTTCATAATCTTTATCTGAGTTCCATGCCGCTTCTACAGCGTCAACTTTGTACATTGAACCAGACATGTCTGATTTGTATTTAACATCGTCAAAAAGGAAGAACTCTGGCTCTGGGCCAAATAATACTGTATCAGCAATACCTGTAGAGCGCATGTAATCTTCAGCACGTTTAGCAACTGAACGCGGGTCGCGCTCGTAACCTTGAAGTGTAGAAGGCTCTACAACGTCACAACGTACGATTAATGTTGTTTCTTCAGTGAAAGGGTCAAGTTTTACTGATTCAGCAACAGGCATTAATACCATGTCTGATTCGTTTATGCCTTTCCAACCAGCAATTGAAGAACCGTCGAACATTTTACCGTCTTCGAAAAAATCTTCATCAACTTGGTGATGAGGAATAGATACATGTTGCTCTTTACCCTTTGTATCAGTAAAGCGTAAATCAATGAACTTAACGTCATTTTCTTTAATAAAATCTAAAACCGATTGTGACATGTGTCCTCCAACTATTGGGTTTTATTATTGCTGCATAATTGCTTTGGGATTTATTAAGCTGATTTTGTGCCATTTTTATAACTCTATGTTTATAGGTTAAAAAAACTTAGTTGCTACAATGTGGGGCATAAAATAGCACCAATATGGTGCGGTCAAGTTCCACTTTGGTGCAGGCTATGTGCACTACAATTTGTTGTTAATTTAATCGCTCGAAATTAGCATAACCTAAATGTAAAAGAGTGCCAAAAATATCGTACAAATAGTGTAAACTGCATTTTTGAAAAAATAATGACAATTTATTTCATATAATTGTCATATATAAAACAGATACTTAGTAAAAGTATTGAGAAAGTTTTGAAAATTGTATTGGATAAACTTTCATCCATGTCATTAATGAGGGATAATATGCGCCCTTTTAAATCCTATGCTTGGACATCTCGTGAAAACGCAGATGAGTGCGTAGATCTTGCAGGATCATTGAGAATTTAATTTCTCTGAGTAAATATATGAGCATCGAACAGTTAAGAAATATAGCGATTATCGCGCACGTTGACCACGGTAAAACAACTCTGGTTGACAAACTACTTGAGCAATCAGGTACATTAGAAACACGCGGCGGTAACGAAGAGCGCGTGATGGACTCAAACGACATTGAGAAAGAACGTGGTATTACCATTTTAGCTAAAAACACAGCTATCTCTTGGAATGATTACCATATCAATATCGTAGATACCCCGGGACACGCCGATTTCGGTGGTGAAGTTGAACGCGTACTTTCGATGGCTGACTCAGTATTATTACTTGTTGATGCTCAAGAAGGTCCAATGCCACAAACGCGTTTCGTAACGCAAAAGGCATTCGCGCAAGGCTTAAAGCCAATCGTCGTTATCAATAAAATTGATAAGCCAGGTGCACGCCCAGATTGGGTTATGGATCAAATCTTTGATTTATTCGATAACCTTGGTGCAACTGATGAACAGTTAGACTTTAAAGTAATCTACGCATCAGCTATCAACGGCTGGGCAACATTAGATTTAGACGAGCCATCAGACAACATGGAACCTATGTTCAAGATGATCGTTGACGAAGTATCACCACCGGATGCAGATCCTGAAGGTGACTTCCAAATGCAAATCTCTCAGCTTGATTACAACTCGTATAAAGGTGTAATCGGTATTGGTCGTATTAAACGTGGTTCTGTTGCGACTAACCAACAAGTTACAGTTATTGGCGCTGACGGCACGACTCGTAACGGTAAAATTGGTTCAGTACAAAGCTACCTAGGCCTTGAGCGTATCGACACTGATAAAGCTTATGCTGGTAACATCGTTACTGTAACAGGTTTAGGCGAGCTTAAGATTTCAGATACTATTTGTTGTCCTAACAACGTTGAAGCATTACCACCACTAAGTGTTGATGAGCCAACAGTAACAATGACGTTCTCTGTAAACAACTCTCCGTTCTGTGGTAAAGAAGGTAAGTTTGTAACATCACGTAATATTCGTGAGCGTTTAGACAAAGAATTAGTACACAACGTTGCACTTCGTGTTGCAGATACAGATAACCCAGATAGCTTCCGCGTATCGGGTCGTGGTGAATTACACCTTGGTATCTTAATCGAGAACATGCGTCGTGAAGGTTATGAGCTTGCTGTATCTCGTCCAGAAGTAATCTTACGTACTGTTGATGGCGTGTTAGAAGAACCGTATGAAACACTAACGATTGACTGTGAAGAAGAGCACCAAGGTTCTATCATGGAGCAAATTGGTCTTCGTAAGGGTGAACTTACTGACATGGCACCAGATGGTAAAGGCCGTATGCGTATGGACTTTATGATCCCAAGCCGTGGCTTAATCGGTTTCCAAACTGAGTTCATGACATTAACGTCTGGTTCTGGTTTACTTTACCATACGTTCGATCACTACGGTCCGCACAAAGGTGGCGAGCTAGGTGTTCGTAAGAACGGCGTAATGATTGCAAATGCAACAGGTAAAGCACTTACTAACGCATTATTTAACTTACAAGAGCGCGGCCGTTTATTCATCGGTCACGGTGTTGAAGTTTATGAAGGTATGGTTATCGGTATTCATAGCCGCGATAACGACCTTACAGTTAACGCGCTTAAAGGTAAGCAACTTACTAACGTTCGTGCATCTGGTACAGATGAAGCACAAACACTTACACCACATCTGAACTATTCACTTGAGCAAGCGCTTGAGTTTATTGCTGATGATGAGTTAGTAGAAGTTACACCTGAGAACATTCGTATTCGTAAACGTCATTTAACTGAAAATGAGCGTAAACGTGCGGGTCGTGCTCCTAAATCATAATCTATTAATTTAGAATAATGATTTTTAAAAGCCGCTGTATTGCAAAATACAGCGGCTTTTTTGTTTTTAAAGCAAGAGAAGCTTTCAGTTTTTAGTTATCAATATTGAGCTCTAAAAGCACAGCGCCTCTTGTCCTCTTTGTGAAAAATATGCTTAAAAAATATTTGCACAAAGAGAAGATAATGAGAAGTAAAAGAGCAAGCGCTAGAACAACTGACAGTTCAAAGCTTCTATTTTGTTGGTTGGTTTTTTCGTTGTGTTTCGCTGCGCTTAAACCAACCTACACGCTAACTGACATCACTTTTTTGGTAGTAAGGTGATTTTGCCAAATACATCTGCGTCTATAAATCCTCGGTTTCTGTCACCGTTCACTGGCTGTACTTCGTGTGACCCCATAAAGTGCTCGCGTGTTTCACTGCCATCGTTATCGCAATACGCGAGCATAAAGCCTATTACTTGTTTTTCTGTTAATTTAAGCGGTGTATTTTTTGCGCCTTGTTGATAATCATTCGGGTAGAGTTTTATCGCAACTTCCCAAGTAATGTTATAGGGTGCAGTGGTATTGCGTTTCCAGTTGCTAACTAAGTGGTCGGTATACAAGTGCGCTTTTTTATCAGGGCCGTAATCGGCAGCTTGGTTATCAAGGCCAATATGGTACGCTAAAGCGGTGTGGTTAAATTGGTGAATCCCGCCCGATGCATCGCTATCTATAAATATTTCAAGGGCATCGTCATCCCAATATTTATAGGTAGGGTCTGGGTGTGTGTCTATTAAAACATCATCTACAATATCGGCTTGTAAGTATAAGAATTTTTCATCCCACAATAAGCGATAGCGGCCTTTAAAATCGGCATCGTTTGAAGGCAATGTACCATCCATTAAATGTGGCATATCGTGCCAAGCAGCCTTATCCCATGCGCTTTCAGATACGCCGTCAATATTAATAGGGGTTGACGTATATTTAACGTCAGCAGCCATTATTTGGCTGCTGATCACTAAGCTCGTGGCTAACAGTACTTTTTTCATTAATTGTTCCATTAATTAAAGTTGGCTTAGCTTGGCTTAAGTTAACAATAAAAACAATAATACATGTGAATTTTAACTAATAGCACCTGTAATGCTGCCTTTTAACGCTAGCATTAATAAGTGGGCGCTTTCGCCAGACATTTTAAATGGATTAAAATCAACAGAGCCTGAAAATTTCAGATTCAGTGATTGGGTTACTCTAGATTGTGGAACATAACCCATAGACCACTTTTCAAATTCTCTTTCTGGAATTTGGGTATAGTTAAGCATAATTACATTGTGGTGACGTTTGTCGTTTAATATTTGTTGATAGGTATTATTTACTGCGGTTCTGGAGCCTTCAAGGCACTGTAAAAAGTATTCGTTACTAAAGCAAAGCATGCCGGTGACATGTGTTTTTACATTATAGGTACGAGCACTTTGTAAAATACTTTCTATATCTTTTGGGCCAAAGCCGTCTGAAATTTTGCTTGCGTAAATTAGTCGTACTAGAAACATAATAACCCCACATTGCTTAGTTAATTAAAGATAGTTCAGCTAGAGGGTTATTACGAATTATGTTGATGTATTTCAGCTGGTGGGCAATTTAAAATTTAATACTTTCACCTTCATTTAAAATATAAAGCGGCACGGGTGATTTCATTGTTTCATGCATGTGTAATAAACGTAGTAAAGCCGAATGACTACTTCGGTCGCCCATTTTCCATGATGAGTTACCGTACCCCCACGGTATCATTACTTTACAGTTAAGCTCGTGTGCGGCCTTAAGAGCATCTTCTGGGGTTGTATGAACATAACGATACCACTTGGGATTATCTTCGCTGTAGTAAGAGGCTATCGGCATTAAGCACACATCAATATCGCCATACTTTTGCTGAATATCGCTAAAGTGTTTGGAGTAGCCGGTGTCGCCTGCAAAAAATAAGGTGCTGCCATTTTGTTCAAGTAGCCAGCCATTCCATAAGTCTTTATCGTTGTCTTCGTAAATAAAGGGTACTAATACACGGCTGCTAAAGTGATGCGCTGGTAGTGCATGAATGGTTAAATCATCAATTTTAGTTTTTGCATACCACGCCATTTCGCTAATATTAAGTCCTGCGTTTGGAAAGTTATCTGCCATGCCTAATGGTGCTAAGTAGCGAGGTTGATTACCTATTTCTTCTATGTCTGATTTATTAAAATGATCGTAATGAATATGCGAATACATAATGGCATCTAGGTTTTTAAGTTCGCTTTGAGTAAGCCAATCACCAGGTTGTCTATAAAACCCAGAGGCAAGCTTAAATGCTAAATCAACGGGTGAGTCAAACTGCTCTTTTACGGGGTCGAACACTACATGCTGTCCATTTGGTGTTTGGATCATAAAGCCAGCATGGCCTAACCAGCGTATATTAAAGCCAAGGTTTAGCTGTGGCTTTAATTGCTCAGCGTTAAATGTGCAATTTTCAGCAGTGGTTTCGCATATTACATTCGGGTGTTGTGGGTAGCAGTCAGCTTCACAAGTAACCGGATAGGTTTTATCGCCCGCATAAAGGTTGTGATAACGCCCTTCACGCTCACCTGATTCATGAATTGGCGTTATGCTGTCTTGCCCAGCAATTACATTTACAGTGTTTGCGCTGCAGGCGGCTAAAAAGCTTGAGGTAATAAGTAAGCACAGAGTATGTAATTTCATTTCGACTGTTGTTATTGTTTTAAAGAAGTTTAAGCTTATCAAAAGCTATTTATTAAACAATGTGTTAATCGTAACAAAAAACAATCACAAAAAAGCCCGTTAAAATTAACAGGCTTTTAGAGCTGTTATAAAAATAGCATTATTAGGCTTTGTTCATTTGCTCAATAAACTTATTTGAATCGGCGATTGACTTGTTCATGTCGTTCATCAGTATCTGAATGTCGCGTTTAAGGTTAGTAAATTCACCTTTTATAGCAGCAACTGCCTGTGCATTTAAATTATGCTTTAAGTACAAAACGTTATCTTTTAGTGATGATAGTACTGGTTCCATTTTACTTTCAGCACTGCGCATAGAACGAAGAAGCTGATCAAATTGGCGCTTAGTGGCATTAAGTTTTTTACTGCTTTCGCGTTTTAACGAAGCGCTTTTGTACTGTTCTAATTCATCGCTCCACTCGTCAAACAAGGCTTCAGCAACATCCTCTACTTTATTGATATTGGTAGTAACGTCGTCTGCGGCTTTAAGGCTTGATTCGTAATCGTCATTTAGTTGATTGTAAGCATCTTGGAGCTCACCGCCATCAAAATTAATTAGTGTAGTTAAACGCTCAAGCGCTGACTGAAACTCTTCTTGAGATTCTTCTTGTGACTCTTTGGTTTCTTCTACGCGGTCAATAAGAATGTCACGTTTGTGAACACCTACTTTTTCCATTGCAGAATAGTAAGCTGATTGACACCCAGATAATGCTAACGTTAGGGCAAGTATTGATGCGCTTAACAGTGTTTGTTTTTTCATTTGATTCCCTATTTACGTGTAAGTGCTGTAAATTCCGGTGCTGATTGTTATGATAATCAAAACTCGATAAGCACAAGTCAATTGTATGAATGATAAGCTCTCCCATTACAAACAGCAAGTTAAGTCCTTTATGCGCCAGCAACCCGGTTGGTGGATGCAATATATTAATCGTTGTATAGACGATCAAATTACAGTCAATGCTGGTTACCTTGCTTACGTAACTCTGCTTTCATTAATACCGCTTATCGCTGTAGGGGTTGCAATATTTTCAGCGTTCCCGGGGTTTGAATCGACTCGTATGGAAATAGAAAGCTTTTTGTTTACTAACTTTGTGCCGACCTCTACGGATGTGATCAGAGAGCATATTAGCTCCTTTGCAGGCAATGCCAATCAAATGACTGCAGTGGGTATAGGTTTTTTAGCCGCTGTTGCCTTACTTTTAATACGTAATGTAGATGCAACACTTAATCGTATTTGGCGTATTAAGAAAAAGCGCCCAATGATGATTTCATTTGCAGTATATTGGATGGTCTTGAGTTTAGGCCCAGTATTACTGGGGGCAAGTATCGGTGTAACTTCATATATTGTTTCTTTGGTCTCGTTTGCTGATCAAGGTATTCCAGGTTTCAGTGGGTTTTTATTAAAATTACTTCCCTATGGAATTTCGATGATGGGCTTCATCATGCTTTATACCTTAGTGCCAAATACACGCGTATCGTTTAGAGCCGCTGTGCCAGGGGCATTGTTTGCTGCAC
The DNA here is from genome assembly GCF_046535955.1 of Pseudoalteromonas sp. SIMBA_162. Taxonomy (NCBI): domain Bacteria; kingdom Pseudomonadati; phylum Pseudomonadota; class Gammaproteobacteria; order Alteromonadales; family Pseudoalteromonadaceae; genus Pseudoalteromonas; species Pseudoalteromonas sp. SIMBA_162. The sequence continues at coordinate 46,736 of NZ_JAWJBQ010000013.1, forward strand.
TTTTATTTGAGCTAACAAAAAAAGGATTTGCACTTTATATTAGCCACTTTCCTTCATATGAGGTTATTTACGGTGCGGTAGCAACAATTCCTATTTTATTTGTGTGGGTGTATTTAGCGTGGGTAGTTGTACTTTTAGGCGCCGAATTTACGGCGTGTATTAGCCCAAATGATATTGAGGATACCCCAGAAATAGAACTGGAAGAAGAACCTAAATCAAAGGATATAAGTTAAATGCAAGGGCTAATACAGCGCGTAAAACACGCAAAGGTAGAAGTTAACAACCAGGTAATTGGGCAAATAGAGCAAGGTATTTTACTTTTGTTAGGTGTTGAAAAGGTAGACGATAAAGGGGCAGCTGATAAGCTTTTACATAAAGTCAGTAATTACCGAATTTTTACCGACGAAAACGATAAAATGAATCTAAGTTTAAAGGACATGGGTGGTGAATTATTAGTTGTTTCGCAATTTACGTTAGCCGCAAATACTAAAAAAGGGATGCGTCCAAGCTTTTCATCGGCAGCGACCCCAACCCAGGCTAATGAGTTGTATGTGTATTTTGTAGACCAAGCCAAAGCGCTGGGAATTAGAGTCGCCACCGGTGAGTTTGGTGCCGACATGCAAGTGAGTTTATGCAACGATGGACCGGTTACGTTTAACTTATCTGTTTAGGGTGTTGTTTACTAATGACCACTATATGGTTAACGTAACCTGAAATTTTTTGAGGGTATACAGTATAACCAAATACATCGAATAATAGCTTTTGGAGCTGTTTTAACTGTGAGTTATGTTGCGATAAAAAGTTAATAAATAGTTTGCCGGTAGTGTTAAGTGCTGCGTGAATTTTTTCATAAAATGCGTGCTCAAATAAAAATCGGGGCGCATCTATCTGGCAGAATAAATCTAATATAACCCAATCTATATCACGCGCAGTAGTAAGTACCACCTGCGCATCATTGCATAGTAAGTTTTCGTTACTGCTTGATGCAAAAAACTGTGAATAACATGCCAATATGCCTGCATTTTTTTCAACTGACGTTATATTTACTTGAGGGTGTTGCTTAAGTAAATAGTTACGAATAGCCCCACCGCCCAATCCAAGTTCAAGCACGTTGGTAGGTGGTGGCAGTGTTTGCCATTGCGCTGCTAAATATTGCAAATGAGGGAACAACAGAGTTCGTGGATTATTGACGTCGATAATGGATTGCAACGTGTTGTTTATTAACAGCCAGCGTAAATTACCATGCTCGCGAACTTGAATATGATCGCCATTTACGTTTTGCCAATAAAGTAGCGTTCCTTCATTTTGGCTGTTTTCAATAAAATGACTGTTAATTAGGCCTGTTGAGGCATCAATGTATGTGGTCATGGTATTTAGCATAAACCAGCTTTAGTAAAGCGCAATGGGATCTGTCATTAATTTTTTACGTATTTTAAAAGCTTCACCAAAGTCGTATTTGCAGTTCTGTTAAGATGGAGTATGGTATTTGCCATCAACAGGTTGAGGCCTTTTTAAATTTTTACATGCGGCTTTTACAGCAACAGGAGTAAGTATGTTTCAGGTAAGTACCCCACAAAGTAGCGAAGATTGGCAAGCTTATTATCAATTACGCTGGCAGGTTTTACGCGCTCCTTGGGGGGAACCAAGAGGTTCTGAACAAGATGATTTAGAACAAGACGCTGAACACCGCTTTATAAAAAATAAAGGGGGTGACGTATTAGGTGTGGCTCGATTACATTTTAATAACCACGAGCAAGCTCAGGTTCGTTATATGGCTGTGGCTGAAGGTAACCGAAATCAGCATATTGGTAGTCGCCTGTTACACGATTTAGAAAAAATAGCGTGGACACAAAATGCCGATGAACTGGTGTTATTTGCACGTGAGCGGGCACTTGAGTTTTATAAGCGTCATGGGTACGAATTAAAAGAAAAAGCGCACTTGGCATATGGTGACGTACAGCATTATAAAATGGTTAAGCAAAAACCGAGTGAGCCGGGTTGGTTCCGCCATCCAAATTGGACTCAGGTACTGCAAAATATCTGGCGAGAATCAATTCCTATTAGTGATGCAATGGGCATTAAAGTAGAAAGTTACACCGATTGGCAATTTACAACCAGCGCTGATTTAGACGCTAATTTAAATTTACATAACACGATGTTTGCTGGTTCTATTTATAGTTTAGCCACATTAACTGGCTGGGGCGCAACGTATTTAGCGCTCAAAGAAGCGGGACTTGAAGGTAGCATAGTTTTAGCCGATGCGAGTATTAAGTACTTGAAACCACTCAATACAGATCCGCGTGGTTGTGTAGATTTACAAGCGTGTAAAGGAAAGTTAAGCGATTTAGAAGCCGATGGTAAAACAAGTTATGTGGTACCGGTAACCATTTATGATGGTGACAACGTAGTTGCTGAGTTTGAAGGTGTGTTTGCAGTAAAAAAATAACGAGTAATTTTTAATTAAAAAAGCCAAGCACTTAATAATTAATGCTTGGCTTTCTCATAAGCTGATTTTACAACAAATCAGTTAATAATATACCCACACCAATACGCTCAACGTCAGCGTTATAATCTATTAGGCTTTCACCGTAGCCGTTAAAGTATTGCGCGTAGCCACGAACGCGGCCCCACAAAGGAAATGACCAATCAAGCTGAAGTGCACCACGATTGTCTGAATTTAAATTATTGCGAGTCATAAAGCTAAATTCATGGTCGTGATAACGATAAGCACCGCTAAATTCAAAGTACCCCATGTATTTGTAAATATCAGGGTTATCATCACCTTTTGCATCTAGCAGGTTTTCTTTTTCGTCTTCAGCTATGCGATACCAAGGTTTAAAGCTAAAAACAAAGCCTCGGTTTTCCCATATGAAGTCGGCGTAAATACGGTTCCACGAGCGCGAGTTTGGTTGGCTTCGACCATTTGACTGGTGTGAAATACCTAACACAATAGCCATTTCATCGCCCCAAAGTACGTTTTCTGGATCCAGGTAATTTATCCAAAAAATTTCAGGTTCGTAGTTGGTTTCACGAAATGGCGATGAAATTTCTGAGTTATAAATTTGCCAATACGATTGCAGCGTAAAACCAAAATACAAGGCTTGGTCTTCGTCAGAAAATTCGTCAAACAAGGGAACCTTGATTGAAAGTTGATATTTTGCTTCTAAGTTATCGAGCGTATCACCATCTTGTTCATCGGTGAGCTCATCAAAACGGTCAAAAGGGCGATCGTTAGGATGCGATACGTATGATAATGGCAATATGTAATTTCGTTTGTGGGGTGTGATTACATTACGATTTTTTTTACCAACCTCTTCACGTGCTTGGCGTTTATCAAGTGCGGTCAGTTGTTTGTTTTCTTCCAGTGCAGAACATTTTTTACGAAGCTCATCGAGTGTTTGCTTGCCATCGCCTCCAATTACTTCATTCAAAATACATTGCTTGACGAGTTCTATACTGCTGTCTTGCTCGTTTTTTTGTACTTCTTCTTGCGCAAATGCTGCGGTACTTAGTAAAGCTGAAAGGGTGATCCAGTGGCGCCAGCTCATTGTAATTCCTTGTGAGTATTGGGTAGGTTGTGATTTATTTTATTATAACGCTTTTTACATTAGGTACAGTGAACTTTTACTGAACTGTTTACATTACGTTAAAGGCGGTACTAACAGGTCAAAAGAAAAGCGGCCAAAGCCGCTTTATCTAATGTACATTAACTTAGGAGATTAATGTACTCTCACGCAATGAGAAGGGTGAGCTATAGCTCAAATACGTTTGTAAAAAATTTATACAACTCAGTGCCTTGATTAACGCTTGCTGAGGCAAAGTGCAAAATAGCGATAGCATCGCAATCAAGAGTCAGCGTTTGTAATGGTTGTTCACTTAGATAGCGTTCCATACGTAAAATATGTGCGATGGGCTCGCCTGCTTTAATATGACCACCAAGTGGTGCTACATATTCAACCATGCCGCCAATAGGGGCGTAATAGGCAAAGTAGTCATCTAGGTTACACGCATAGCGAGTTATATTAGCTGGTTTATGCGGTGCATCTACTAATACGTTCTTATGATTTAGGTAGCATAATATGCTCTTTGCATCGTTGAGTGCTTCTTTTAAATCTATTTTTTCTTGGCTACCTAGCTCAACTGTAAAGGCTTCTACCTGCACGTTGAACGAACGCCCTTGCGCGCTAAGTGCATTACTTAAGTGCCACCATGGGCAAAAGCTAGCTTCATCCATAGCGCCATCAAAGTCGCTTGGGATCAGCAGTACATGTTCAATATTAAAATAACGAGCACTGTCTGTTGCATAGGTTGGGCAATATAAATGCTTACTTGAAATAGGGCCTGTGTGTAAATCGAGCACTATGTCGGCTTGGTGCGCAAGCTTTTGCAGGTTAAGCGCAATGCGTTTACCGGTATTGAGTAAATATGCGGGGCCGTTAAGTTTGGTGTCTATTTCATCAAGCAAGGCTTGTTTAAAGTTATCTTTTAAAGCTGCATCGTCGTACTGGCTATGATCTTTGGCAAACTGGGTGACTAAATCACTATTGTAGTGATACATACGGTTCCAGTTAGTGCCAGTAATAGGGTCGAATCGGCCAAGGGTAAACTCCCCTGATTTTTGATTGCAACCAATAGGGTTAGCATATGGTACTAAGGTAATGTCGCCTTTTAAATTGAGCTGTTTTAACTGCTCTAGCAGCTGAAAAATAACCGCGTTACCTTGTACCTCGGCGCCATGCATGTTGGCTTGAATATACACGCTTGGACCTGTGCCGTCGCCTTTTAAGCGATACACCGGAATAGTGAGAGGCAAGCCATTTGCTACTTCCCCTACTACAATGTTTTCTTGGCTAATGGGTGTTGTTATGCTCATGTTTATTACCTTAAGTAGTGACTGGCATCTTCTGCTTGGCGTACACAGGTGAGCTCGCCATTTTGTAACACGTATTCTGCAGCTAGTTCATGGCATAAAAAATAGGGCATGCTTTCGGTAAAACCATAGGCGCCACATTGGCTAAACACCAGCCAGTCTTGCTCGTTTAAATCGCTTGGTAGGGTATGCTCGCCTAAGCAATCAAGGGCAGTACATAATGGGCCATATAGGCTCATTGCTTGTTCTGGCGCCGTTGATTCGCGCAATAACGCCGCAGGAAAATCTTGGCTTGTAACAGCAGGACGCAATAAGTGGTTAATACCACCGGTTAAAATAACTTGCTGTTGGCCGTAGTTTTGTTTGCACTCTACTACGGGGTTAGCATAATGACCGCATTCGCCTACAGCGAAGCGGCCAAGCTCCATCCAAAGCTCGTCTACACCCGCCTCTTTTTTAATTTTAGCAAGCGCGGCTATAAGGCCATCCCACTCAAGGATTGTCTCGTTTTGTGTATAAGGAATGCCTAAACCGCCGCCTAAATCGAGAATTTTAAGGTTTATATTTAAGTTATTAGCCAAGGTGGTAAGCGGTGCAATCATTTGCGACCACAGCTCGCTTAGCTTTTGCGTGCTAAGCATGTTGCCCCACTGAAAAATATGCAGGCCATCAAAATTAAGTGCTGGGTAATCGCCAGTATTGAGCGCTTGCCATTCATCGCAGCCAAGCCCAAACGGAGTTAGGCTGTCGCCGCCTAGTGGGTTTTTTTCACCTTCAGGCCAGCGTAGTTGCACACGCAATAAAACTTGCAGCTGCGTATTTTGCAGCTGCGCTTGTTGGTTTAACCAACGCACTTGATTGAGGCTTTCGGCAACAAAAATACGTACGCCGCGCTCAATAAAGTGTTTAATTTGTTTAGGGCTCTTTGCAGGCCCTGTGTTGAGCACGCGCTGCGAACTAATACCTTGTGCAAGGACTTGTTCAAGTTCACCTTTACTTGCTACGTCAAAGTTAAAGCTTGCGCTATCTAAGCTTTGAATAATCTTAGAAAGCGGGTTCGCTTTTACTGCATACCAAAGTTTTACATCGGTTTGCGCAACTAAGTGCGCAAGGTGTGCGTTTAGTTTATCTAGGTCGTAAACAAAAAAAGGTGTATCAAGTTGCTGTGTAAGCGTATTAACAGCGGTTTTGATTGGCGTGCTCAAAAAGCTCATTATCGTAAAACCTCTTCTAGCAATAATGATGCATCGCTTTGTTCGTCGCGGTATTTAACAATTAACGCACACGACATGCTTAAGCCTTGCTCTCGTGCCCATTCGTTAGATGCCGGGCGAGAGCCAGGTATTACAATTGCGTATTCTGGAATTGGCTCGCCTTTATCTAGCTGGCGCTCGTTAACGCAGTCGTACACCGGAATGGTTGCAGATAAACGCACGCCTGGTGCCAGTACCGCGCCTTTTTTAACCACTACGCCTTCAACAATGACACAACCTGCGCCAATAAACGCATCGTCCTCAACTACAACTGGGCTTGCACCAATTGGCTCAAGTACACCACCAAGTTGCACGGCTGCGCTCAAATGTACGTTTTTACCTACTTGTGCACACGAACCCACTAATGCGTGGCTATCAACCATAGTGCCTTCGTCGATGTATGCGCCAATATTTACGTACGCTGGTGGCATAATAATAGTGCCTTTAGCTACGTAGGCACCGCGGCGAACGCTTGAACCACCTGGTACCATACGCACGCCGTCGTCAGTGCTAAACTCTTGCGGTGCAAGGTTGTGCTTATCAACAAACCCGCCCGCAAACTCGGTGTTAGTGCCATTTTTAAAGGCTTCTAAAATGCCTTGTTTTACTTCTACGTTAGCTTCCCATTGGCCGCTTTCGTTTTTTGATGCTGCGCGTACTGCGCCCGATTCTAAATTATTTAGTAGTTCTAACCAGCTCATTATAAAAACCTGTATTTAATGCCAAGATAAAATGGTGTCGTTTGCAGTGGTAATGCAATCGGTTTGCGTTAACTCAAGATGCGTTAAAGGCGGGCGCAGCAACGGGCTACTTAAGCGGCCTTGTTGGTGCATTAGCACTTTAACGGGAATAGGGTTTGCTACAGCAAATAGGCTATTAATAGCGCGAGTCCACTGAGCAAATAAATTGGGGTGTTGGCCACTTAAGCTGCGTTTTACAAATTCGTGTGTTTGCAAAGGCCACGCGTTTGCCGCAACTGATACTAAGCCTTTTGCACCTGCTTGGGCGAAATAGGGCATAAGTGCATCGTCGCCACTGTATAGCGCTAAATTAGGCGCGGCTTGTCGGTATGCTTCAAATTGGGTGATGTTGCCACTGGCTTCTTTCAAAGCCCACAGTTTTGGGTGCGCTTTTAAGTTTTCAATGGTTTCGATAGGAATGCTTACACCGCTGCGCCCAGGTACGTTGTATAACATACACGGATGCGCGCTTTCGTTTAATAAGCTTTCGTACCAATGTGTTTGACCTACAGCCCCTGGTTTTGCATAAAGAGGCGAGCCTAATAAGTAGCTGTGAATAGGTAATTGGTTACAGTAGCTAACCCATTCTTTTTGTTGGGCCAAGTTACTACCACCAACAGCAACCATAAGCGGTACACTGGGTTTTAATTGGCACACATGCTCAACAATGCCTTGCTGCTCATTAAGCGTAAGGGCTAAACCTTCACCTGTGCTACCGAGCAGTAAAATACCGTTGTGTGCTGCTTCTTGTTCGCTAACAAGTGTTGTGAGCGTGTCGTAGTCAACATTACCTTGTTGATCAAACGGCGTAACAAGCGCTGTCCACAGTGCGTAGTCATCTAAATTGAAATTATTGATCATCTCTTACGAACCTATAAGGTGTTCGAGATATTAAAGGGGCTGTATGATGTGAGCCGCATTAACGTCGTTCGAACAGTATTCGAAGAGCGAATGGGCTTAAAATAATAGGGCGCACGGCCTTATTATTTAAGACCAGAAGCTCTCCACCAAACTAATAAGCTGTTTTAAAACAGCTATTGGTGACAGTCGCTAGGATTCAACCTAGTCGCCCGAAGTAATTGCTTCGCAAAAGCGTTTACCTCTCGGCGGTATTCCCCTGACGTATGCTCACTGGAGTTTGCGCTCCTAACATACGCTACCTGAATAACGCACCTCTTCTAGCCCTTTGTATTTTGTTTAACCGCAAAAGGTTTAACAAAATACAATTTAAATAGGGTAATTGCGGCGATTAAAACATTTTAGCCGTCTAGGTGTCAAGTTGCAGGATACAGATTAGTTCATCGAAAATGTGGGTGGTTACGTATTGGCTGCTTTTCTCGTAAACTAACCCTATGAGCAGCGAGGTATTTAATAAGTATGGAAAAATTTAGCGATATTTATAAGCGAGCAGTAGAGCGAAAAGGCTCTGAAAAAATGCTTAAGTTATTACTCGCAAAACCCTTATCTAAAAAAGCATTAAGCGCATTAAGTGACGACGATTGGCTTGAAGAATTTACCCGAAAAGTTTTTCAAAGTGGTTTTTACTGGTCGGTAATAAACAGCAAATGGCCGGGCTTTAGAGAGGTTTTTTGGGAATTCAGCGTTGATAAGCTATTAATGATGCCGCCCGATATGCTCGAGCAAAAAGCGAGTGATGAGCGTATTATTCGTAATTATAAAAAAGTGAAAACAATTCCTGAAAATGCCTACATGATCCACGAAATAGCACAGGAATATGGCAGTTTTAGCAAGTTTATTGCCCAGTGGCCAACAGATAATATTATTGGTTTATGGGCGCATTTAAAAAAACACGGTGCCCGATTAGGCGGTAATACAGGCCCTTATGCCTTAAGAGCACTTGGCAAAGACACTTTTTTACTTTCGCGAGATGTAGAGAGTTACCTAAGGGCACATAAAATTATTGATGGTGGGCTGCAAACTAAAAAATCACTCACTGCTGCGCAGGCATTTTTTAACGAAATGCAAAAGCAAAGTGGTTTAAGTATGCAAGAGCTAAGTTTAATTGTGGCCTATGGTGTGGGTGACAATCGCGTAGGTATACGTCAACAGTCAGGAAATTAACCATGAAACTAGTGCCGAGATACACAGACATAGCAGATAATTTCGCAATAGAAGATCAACCATCAAGCGTTGCAGCTCCGCAACTGCTTTTGTGGAACGAAGCGTTAGCAAAGCAGTTTAATATAGGTGTTGAGCCGCAGCTGCGTCCTAGTACCTTTGCAGGCAATGAATCACAGCAAATAAAGTCGGTAGCGCTTGGTTATTCTGGGCACCAGTTTGGTCACTTTTCGCCGCGTTTGGGTGATGGGCGAGCGCATTTGCTTGGTGCTATAAATGACGATAAAAACCAGCTGTGGGACATTCAGTTAAAGGGCTCAGGCGCTACCCCGTATTCTAGAGGTGGCGATGGGCGATGTGCATTAGGCCCTGCTATTCGTGAATACGTAATGAGTGAAGCTATGCACGCATTAGGTATTCCCACTACTCGTTGTTTGGCTGTGGTTGGTACCGGCGAAGCGGTTTACCGTAATCCGCCTCAACCAGGGGCTGTTGTTACTCGCCTAGCAAGCAGCCATATTCGTGTTGGCTCGTTTCAATACTTAGCAACCCAAGGCGATGCTGAGGGATTAAAAAAATTAGCTGATTTAGCAATTAAACGCCATTACCCTGAAATAACGAGTGAAGGCCCTGAGCGGTATATCGCTTTTTTGACAGCAGTCATTAGCAATCAAGTGAACTTGATTATTAATTGGATGCGCGTTGGGTTTGTTCATGGCGTTATGAACACCGATAACACGCTCGTAAGTGGCGAAACTATAGATTATGGCCCGTGTGCAATGATGGATAGCTTTGATTTTGACACCGTATTTAGCTCTATAGACAAGCAAGGCCGCTACTCTTTTGGTAATCAGCCAAATATGGCGAGTTGGAATTGTGCTCGCTTAGCTGAAAGCCTTATCCCATTAATTAGCGATGATGAAGAAAAAGCTGTGTCATTACTTACTCCAGTTATACATCATTTTTCAGAGCAATTTAATACTCAATTTACAGTAATGTGGAGCAAAAAATTAGGCCTGGCTGGTGCAAAAGAGGGCGACAAAGATCTTGTTTCTGAGCTACTAACATTATTGCAAGCACATCATCTTGATTACACCAATACTTTTGATGCACTGACGGAGTTTGTGAATGGCAATGCAACTATTCCAAAAGAATTAATTGAGTGGGCGAATAAGTGGCAAAGCCGAACAAGTAACGATAGCTACAAAACCATGCGAGCGGCCAATCCACGTATAATTCCGCGAAATCATATAATTGAAACAATATTAGCTGAATATAATGAGCTTGGTTCAAGTAAACTGATGAGCCGTTTTGTAAAAGTAGCTAATAATCCGTATTTGTTCAGCGATGATATGACCGAATTTCAGGAGGTACCGTCAAATGATACCGACTATAAAACTTTTTGTGGTACTTAAGTGTTGTAAAATAAGATAAGTTAATGATTATAAATAACGATATTTTAGCACAGAGATGTTCATTGATTGAGCAAAGCAAATTCCGGTGTTACTATCTAAACATAAAGATAAGTTAGTTTCATTGTGAACAAGAGCAATTGATTGAGTTGTCTTTGTGTCTTCTGCAGATTATCGATTTATATGATCAACTAGTTGGTTTCTAGCTAGGTAAAGTTTTAAATTTCACCTAAACTGATTTGTTGGATATCGTTATATCGCATTGAAAAAAATTATAAACTTTATTTTTCGTTAAGTATTGATTAACAAAAGTTGAGTTAGTCTGTATAAAACTTAGTGAGCTAGTACTTAATTAGCCACAATTTATTAGTTGTTAAAATGGGAAGAAAACAATGAAATTAAAATCACTAACTATTGCAATTGCGTTAGCTGCAACTAGCGTATCTACTTTTGCTGCTGACAAGCAAGAAGGTTTCTACATTGGCGCATTTGGCGACTACTACGATGCGTCTTGGGAAAATATGAGCGCACAGGCTGGTCTTGACGTAAACGAGTCGACTGGCTTTGGTCTTGAAGCGGGTTACCGCTTCAGCGATTTTTGGAGTGCTCGTTTAGAGTATGCAGATCTTGATTTCAATGCATTCGACAAAGCCGCTGGTAACCGTAACAATATCGACGGTAGCCGTTTTGGTATTGATGCGCTTTACCATTTAGATGGCGGTCCTTTCTACGGTTTAGTTGGTATAAAATCAATGGACGTTGTTGATGACAACACGTTCTTAAATGCAGGTGTTGGTTACAGACACTTCATTACTGACAACTTATTCGCTAACGTTGAAACTGCTGTATACCAAGGTATTGATAAAGGTTACACAGATGTTGGCGCTAAATTAGGTATTAACTATTTCTTTGGACAAAACACTATGCCTGCTGAGCCGGTACAGCCTGCGCCAGAGGTTGTTGAAGTTATGGTTGAGCCAGTAGACAGCGACAATGACAATATTTTAGATGCTGATGACAAGTGTCCTAATACACCAATGACAGATGCTGTCGATGGTACTGGTTGTACTTTATATGAAGATAAAGAAGTAACTGTGAGCTTATTAGTAACGTTCCCTAACGACAAAGCTGCTGTATCACAGCGTTACTTAGACGACATCGATCAAGTTGCATCTTTCTTAAAAGATTACCCAGATACAACAGTGCTTTTAGAAGGTCATACTTCAGCAGTAGGTAAAGCGACTTACAACAAAATGCTATCTAAAAAGCGTGCTGATTCGGTAGCTAAGCAATTAATAGCTGACGGTATTGCATCTGACCGCATTACTACGGTAGGTTTAGGTGAAGAGCGCCTTAAAAATGAAGCTAACACAGCAGCTGCACACGCAGAGAATCGTCGTGTTGAAGCGCACATCAAAACAATCAAAACAGTAAAAGTTTTACGTTAATAGATTATTTTGATTATAAAAACCCAGCTTATGCTGGGTTTTTTTATGGCCGCTATTTATGCTTGCCTACCTAAATAGTAATGATTATTACTTAACAAGTATTCATGGAAATAGAATTTCCCGTAACTACTATTCATAGTGTTTATAGTCGGTATAATCAGTTGTGTAACTGGATGGATTTTCATCTATCTATAAAAGCTTTATAATTACGCGTTAGAATACTATAAGTATTGGGTAACAAGTGCGCATGAAGCGCTACCGAATACTTTCACGTCACCAAGAGGGCAATATTGTGCTACAAGAATATCGTAAACACGTAGAAGAACGTGCCGCGTTAGGTATCGTACCAGCGCCATTAGATGCTCAGCAAACTGCTGATCTTATTGAATTAATAAAAACCCCACCGGCAGGTGAAGAAGAATTCATTTTAGATTTATTAATCAATCGTGTACCACCAGGTGTTGATGACGCTGCTTACATCAAAGCAGGCTTCCTAGCCGCTGTTGCTAAAGGTGAAGCGACTACTTCTCTTATTTCTAAAGAAAAAGCAGCTGAATTATTAGGAACAATGCTAGGCGGATACAACATTGCGCCAATGATTGACCTACTTGATGACGAATCATTAGCGCCAATCGTAGTAAAAGGCCTTTCAAACACATTACTTATGTTTGATGCTTTCTACGACGTAGAAGAAAAAGCCAAAGCAGGCAATGTGTTTGCTAAGCAAATTATCGAATCTTGGGCTGCAGCGCAATGGTTTACAAATAAGCCAGCAGTAGCTGAAAAAATCTCTGTTACTGTATTTAAAGTAACGGGTGAAACAAACACCGATGACTTATCACCTGCACCAGATGCATGGTCACGTCCTGATATCCCACTTCATGCTTTGGCAATGCTAAAAAATGAGCGTGATGGCATAAACCCAGATAAAGCAGGTGAAGTAGGTCCTATCGTACAGCTTGAAGAATTAAAAACTAAAGGCTTACCACTTGCTTATGTAGGTGACGTTGTAGGTACTGGTTCTTCTCGTAAGTCTGCTACTAACTCTGTGCTTTGGTTTATGGGTGATGATATCCCATTTGTACCAAACAAACGTGTTGGTGGTGTATGTTTAGGTAACAAAATAGCACCTATCTTCTTTAACACAATGGAAGATTCTGGCGCATTACCAATCGAATTAAATGTTGACGAGTTCAACATGGGTGATCAAATTGATATTTACCCATACGAAGGTGTTGTTAAACGCCATGGTACTGATGATGTTATCTCTACTTTCGAACTTAAATCAGATGTAATCCTTGATGAAGTTCGTGCTGGTGGTCGTATTCCACTTATCATTGGTCGTGGTTTAACAGACAAAGCACGTACATCTTTAGGTTTAGGTGCTACTGATGTATTTAAAGTACCAGCAGTGACTGAAGAGTCAGACAAAGGCTTTACACTAGCGCAAAAAATGGTTGGTAAAGCATGTAACGTAGCCGGTATTCGCCCAGGCCAATACTGTGAGCCTAAAATGACTACTGTAGGTTCGCAAGATACTACTGGTCCTATGACACGTGATGAACTTAAAGACTTAGCATGTTTAGGTTTCTCTGCAGATTTAACAATGCAGTCATTCTGTCATACCTCTGCTTACCCTAAACCAATTGACGTAAACACGCACCATACGCTTCCTGATTTCATCATGAACCGTGGCGGTGTTTCACTTCGCCCTGGTGACGGTGTAATTCACTCGTGGTTAAACCGTATGTTATTACCAGATACCGTAGGTACTGGTGGTGATTCACATACTCGTTTCCCATTAGGTATTTCGTTCCCAGCGGGTTCAGGTGCAGTAGCATTCGCAGCAGCAACAGGTGTTATGCCACTTGATATGCCTGAGTCTATTTTGGTTCGCTTTAAAGGTGAAATGCAGCCAGGTATCACATTACGTGATCTTGTTCATGCAATTCCTTACTACGGTATCAAAGAAGGCTTATTAACGGTTGAGAAGAAAGGTAAAATCAACGAATTCTCTGGCCGTGTACTAGAAATTGAAGGTGTTGAGCACTTAACTGTTGAGCAAGCATTTGAACTATCAGATGCATCAGCAGAACGTTCAGCTGCAGGTTGTACTGTTAAGCTTTCTAAAGAGTCTATCTCTGAGTACCTTGAGTCTAACATTGTTATGCTTAAGTGGATGATCTCTGAAGGTTACGGCGATGTTCGTACAATCGAGCGTCGTATTACTGCAATGCAAGATTGGTTGGCTAACCCAGAACTTATGGAAGCTGACGCGGATGCAGAATACAAGCACGTACTTGAAATCGACCTAGCTGATATTAAAGAGCCGGTACTTTGTGCTCCGAATGACCCAGATGATGCGCGTTTACTATCTGACGTTACAGGTGAGAAAATCGATGAAGTATTTATCGGTTCTTGTATGACTAATATTGGTCACTTCCGTGCCGCAGGTAAATTATTAGATGGCTTTACTGGTCGTATTCCAACACAGCTTTGGGTTGCTCCACCAACGAAGATGGATAAAGACCAACTTACAGACGAAGGTTACTACGGTATCTTTGGTCGTGTTGGTGCACGTATTGAAACTCCAGGGTGTTCACTGTGTATGGGTAACCAAGCACGCGTTGCAGATAAAGCAACAGTTGTTTCTACTTCAACACGTAACTTCCCTAACCGTTTAGGTACAGGCGCAAACGTATTCTTAGCATCAGCAGAGCTTGCTGCAGTGGCGGCAATTTTAGGTAAATTACCTACTCCGGCTGAGTACCAGGAATATGCAGCGAAAATCAATGCAACGGCAGCAGATACTTACCGTTACTTGAACTTCCACCGTATGCCTCAGTACACTAAAAAAGCAGACAACGTAATTATTCAGCAAGCTGTTTAATTTATAGAGTTTGAATAAAAAACCCGCTTCGGCGGGTTTTTTATTGTTTAAATATAATTTAGATTATTCATGCTTTAATAGCCTTATACTGAATTAAAATTAAGTATTTTTCACATTTAAGTTGGATAATAAAGCAATAATTCCTCGCTACATGCATTAAAATCTCTTTTAATATTCTCATTATTTTAGGCGAGATTTCATGACTGCATTAAACAACCAGAATTTACTGCAACTTCGTTTTATTAACCAAGCAAATATTGATTTGGTTAAGCCTTCTTTTGATAACCTACCTGCAAATCCATATGCAGATGGCGAATTTCGTAAGCGTCGTTATTCAGTAATTAAATTTCAAGATGGTGAGCTAAAATTGCAAGCTGCCAAAGCATTTGTTCAAGACGACTCGATTAATACGTTTCAAGGTAACGTTGAACGTACTTACGAAAATTTAGAGCAAAGCCTACTTGAATCAGATGGCATGAAAAGTATTGTCAGTGAGTTTTGCCAGCTTACCGGTATTGATGAAGATCGCGATATTGAAATACATCAATTTAGAATGTTAGCCATTGATAGCGATACGCCAGCAGCGCCAGAAGGCGTGCATCAAGACGGTTTTGATCATGTATGTATATGCGGTGTTTCGCACGAAAACTTAGAAGGTGGCGAGTTACTTGTATACGAAAACAAACAAGCTGAGCCATGTTTCAAAATGGAAATTAAAGACGGCATGTTTGCGCTTATAAACGACCGCCAAGTTTGGCACAATGCAACACCAATGAACAAAGTTGATGCCAGCAAACCAGGTTACCTGGATTGTTTTGTACTTACGTCTTAAGGGATGAGCATGAATATAGCGCAATTACGTGAGCAGTTTCCGGCATTAATGCAAAGCGTTGATGGTAAATCGCCGATATTTTTGGACGGCCCTGGTGGCTCTCAAGTGCCGCAGTCAGTGCTTAATGCAATGTCTGCTTATTTAGGACACTTCAATTCAAACCTAGGTGGCGCGTTTTTTTCAAGCGATAAAACTGTTGAGCTAATGGCAAATGCACGCCAAGCTGCAGCAGATTTACTTAATGCGCCAAGTGCTCAAAATATTGTGTTTGGCCCTAACATGACAAGCCTTACCTTTAGTTTTAGCCGAGCTATATCGCGCGATTGGCAAGCCGGTAATGAGATCATTGTTACTAACGCCGATCACTTCTCAAACGTGTCATCATGGCAGCAAGCCGCAGAAGATAAAGGCGTTAAGGTTAATACTGCCTTGATTAATGAAGCCGATTGCAGCCTAGATATGACGCAGTTTGAAAGCTTATTAAACAGCAAGACTAAGTTGGTGGCTGTTACCTATGCTTCAAATACTACAGGCTCAATTAACGATATTGAACGCATTATAGAGCTAGCTCATGCTGTCGGTGCTCTTGTGTACGTTGATGCGGTACATTATGCGCCGCACGAGCTTATTGATGTACAAGCCCTTGATTGCGACTTTTTAGCCTGCTCAGCGTATAAGTTTTTTGGCCCACACTTAGGGATGGTGTACGGTAAAAAAGAGCATCTTGAAGGTTTTACGCCTTACAAAGTAGAGCCTGCTAAAGATGTAGCGCCGGGACGTTGGGAAACAGGTACCCAAAGCTTTGAAGCAATGGCAGGCTTTATTGCCGCTGTTGATTACATTGCTGCAATTAGCGAGCTTGATGATGACCATACACGCCGTGAAAAGCTAACAGCTGCGTTTGCTAAAACTAAACAGCACGAGATGGCGCTCAGTGAACACTTTTTAACGCGCTTAGTTAATTACCCTCGTATAAAATTGTACGGTATTGACGACTTTGATCGATTAAACGAACGTACCCCTACGTTTGCTTTAACGTTTGAAGGTTTAGAGCCACGCGCCGTTTCAGAGTTTTTAGGCAAACAGCATATATGTGTGTGGGATGGACATTTTTACGCGCAAGGTTTGTGTAAGCAATTAAACGTGCTTGATACAGGCGGTGTAGTACGTATTGGTTGTATGCATTACAACACAGTCGAAGAGCTTGATAAGCTGTTTGATATGTTTGACGAGCTACTTGGTTAAATAGGTCGTCTACTAAATATATAAATAAGCCATAAGTGTTACTTATGGCTTATTTATTGGTTTAGCTTTTAGGTGCACCATATATTTGCTCTGCACGGTTAAATAGCACCCACGAGGTTAAAATATACTTATCGTTTGATACTGGCTTATTACCCCTATGTGTATGCGTAAAGTAGCCAGGCGCTATCACCATGGTGCCTTTTTTAGGGGCTATTTTACGGTTTTGATAATAAAACTCCGTTTCTCCACCTTCCTCGACATCGTTTAAGTAAAACATAAATAAAAGTACACGATGCAGGGCTTCATTGTGTTGTAACTGAGGATACACTTCGCTGTGCCAGTAAGGATAACCCCCTTTATTTACCTCGTATTTCTGCGCTTGGATATTACCTAATCTAAATATTTGCTGCACAAGGACAGGGAGCTGTGGCTTACCCACTTCATCAAAATTTTCTTGAGTTAAATCTACTACTTCCCCCGTTTTTGGATGATAAACCTTTAAGCCAAATGCGCCAATCATCATAAAAATATGTTCTTCAATATAGTTAAAAACATGTTGTGCAGTCGTTTGTTGTATATGTTTTAATTGCTCTGCATATTCGGGGTGACTATTTAGGTGCAGGTCGTGGCTGTCTTTTTTCTTTAAATCAACACCGCCTGAAGTAACCCCTTGTTTTACATGCGGGCTTTGCGTGAACGTATTAATAAAGTTATCGCAAAAATCATCGCTCAATGCGTTTTCATAAACGCGAATAAAGTCCGTCATGGTTTACCTTTGTATAATTATTTTTGGATTAATATGTTTATTGAAAAAGTGATACCGCGCTTTAGCGAAACAGATGCACTCGGACACATCAACAATACCGTACTCCCCGTGTGGTTTGAAGCCGCTCGCGTCCCTATTTTTAAATTTTTTACGCCAGACTTAAACCCACATGACTGGAAACTAATCATTGCCAAAATAGAAGTGTCGTTTGTGGGGGAGTTATTTTATGGCCACGAGATCACGATTAAAACGTCTGTAGATCACATCGGCACAAGCTCTTTTGTACTCAAGCAAGAGGCATTTCAGCATGATAAATGCTGTGCAATTGGAAAGGTTGTAATGGTCAGATATAACTTTGCTGAAAGAGCTAAGCAAGCTTTGAGCACTGAAGAAAAAGCAGCACTTGAGAAGCATATGGCTTAATTTACAAACCGATACTGCGGTGTTACGCACATTTCAACTTAGCCAATTATAAAAAGGTAGTCAGTATTAACGTTAAATAAATAGCGCAATTGTAAATTTTATTAAAAAATTTAACGTTTTTTAATTGAGTTACCAATATGAGTTATATACTATTTATAATATATATAGCTGCCTTATCTAACTAATATAGTTTTCTAGGTAACTTTTGAGGAATGTGCGTGACGATGACAACCATTGATGAACCAATGCGGGTTATACAGCTTAGTGACTCTAAGAATCTAACTGCCGAAATATTGCCATTTGGTGCAATAATTAAAAGCATTAAATTTAAAAACCAAGAAATGACGCTTAGCGTCGACGATCCTCAGTACTATCTTGAAAACCCATTTTATTTAGGCGCTACAGTAGGTCGATACGCTAATCGTATCGCTGAAGGGCGTTTTAACTTATCTGGCTCGCAGTATCAACTGGAAGCAAATAACGGCCCTAATAGCCTACACGGCGGCGTTAAAGGCTTTAATAAAGTACTTTGGCAAGTAACCAAACAAACCGACAGTGAGGTTGAGCTTTATTATTGCTCAGTGGATGGCGAAGAGGGTTTTCCTGGAGAGTTAAATGTATGGCAAACCATTACTGCAGAAAATGGGCAGCTTCTACTTAAGTTTAAAGCGACTTGCAATAAAGAAACTCTCGTTAACTTCACTAACCATTGCTATTTTAATCTTGAGAGCAGCGACACTATTGAGAACCATTTACTTCAGGTAAATGCGACTCACTATTTACCCATTGATGAGCACAGCATCCCATTGGACGGGCCTGCCCCCGTTGCAAATAGCTGCTTTGATTTCATTAAGCCAAAATTAGTTAAAGATGCATTAACGCAAAGTCACACCCAATTAGATGCAGCTAATGGTTTAGATCACTGCTATGTATTTGAAAACGACGACAGCCTTCATACCATGGCTACTTTAACGTCGCAGCAAACCGGTATTAATTTAACACTCAAAAGCACTCAGCCAGGCATGCAGTTATACACAGCAAACTTTGTTGGTGCTCCTTTTAAGCCGCGACAAGCACTGTGCCTTGAAGCGCAAAATTGGCCTGATGCGCCAAATCGCGAAAATTATCCTAAAGCTAATTTATTGTCTGATGAAGAATATAATCAGGTTATTATTTATGCATTTTCGTAATTAAACTCAACACCTTAATTTGATTTTAATGTTAATTAAAAGAAAACAAAAAGAAAACCAATAGTAATGAAGTGATACGTATTATTAAGGAAAAGGTTGCACTTTTGCTTTGTTTAAAGTATTTATAATATAAATAGTATTTGAAATAATTTTGAAGCTATTCAATCAACATAACGACAAAATAACTACACACAATCAGGAGTTTTTAAAAAATGATAATTAACAATAAGTTATCGTTCAACAAGAAAACCGCACTCAGTTTAGCTATCGCTGGTGTACTGGCAAGCGGCCATGTTGCAGCTCAAGAGGCAGAGGGAGCTACAGCAGAAAAAGATATCGAAGTCATTGAAGTACGCGGCTTAATAAGTAGCCTTAAGCGTTCTTTTTCTGATAAGAAAGAAGCGCTCATCGTTTCTGATGGTATTTCGGCGGAAGATCTTGGTAAATTTCCTGATCAAAACGTAGCAGAGTCACTACAACGTATTACAGGTGTTGCTATTGACCGAAGCGGTGGTGAAGGTCAGCTTATATCTGTGCGTGGTTTTGGCCCTCAGTTTAACCTAGTTACTGTTAATGGCCGTCAAATGGCGTCGGAAAGAGCTGGCCGTGAGTTTAGCTTCGACACACTTGCTTCAGAGCTAATTTCAGGTGCAGATATCTACAAAACATCAAATGCTGCTAATCAAGAAGGTGGTATTGGTTCATACATTAATTTAAATACAGCTAAGCCTTTTGATTTGGACGGTTTCAAAGCTGTGGGTAATGTAAAAGCAACTTACGACAGCTTATCTGAAAGCACAACCCCTGCATTTTCAGGTCTCATAAGTGACACCTTTATGGAAGATAAATTAGGCGTACTAGCCTCTTTATCAGTACAAAAGCGTGATGCACAAATTAACCAAGCTGATACACGTGGCTTTTACCGTGTCGATCGTATCCAAACAAATGACTTTGATGCTGCTGCAGGCACAGGTAAAGAAGCATTTAATGTATGGGTACCACGTAATTTAGATTTAACATCAAACGTTGAAGACCGCACACGCACAAGTGGTACACTGGTATTTCAATACGCTGCTAGCGATGATCTAACTTTAACGTTTGACGGTATTTATTCAAAATTTGAAGTTGAGTCTCAAGTAAGTAACTATGCAAACTGGTTTACTCCAGGTAACTTCCGTGATTTTCAGGTAGATCCATCAACAGAAACAGTAACTTATTGGTCACACAATGCGTTTGACGATCCAAATGGTGGTGGTTCAGGTGCAACTGACTTTGTTCAACAAGGTTTAGACCGCAATGTTAAAATTCAATCTTTTGGCTTTAATGCTGATTGGAAATTAACAGATCAATTAAAAGTAGATATTGATATTTCTACTTCTAAAGCTGAAGATTTAAGTGGCGATCAAAGTCGTGTTTTCACCGTAATGGGTTACGCAAACGGTTATACATATGACTTCACTGGTGGTGGTGATTTACCGGGGTTATCTTCTGATGGAATTAACGGCCCATTCACTCAAGCAGACTCAAGTAAACTTCGTGCTCACTACGTAGAGCGTGGAGGTGATGAACGAACAGATGAAATCACAGAAATGCGTGCAGATTTCACCTATACACCAAATAGCGAAACGTTTACTCAGTTACGCTACGGTGTGTATACACAAGATAGAACAAAAGAAGCTAAAGTATTCCAATCGCCAAGCTTACCAAATTGTTTCTACTGTGGTTACGGTCTAGATGTTCCAGATGACTTAGCATATCTAGTTACACCAAATGGTTGGTTTAATGGTATTCCATCATCATTCTTTGGTTACAACGTAGATGATTACTTATCGTACCTAGAATCTGATGCCGCTATTTCTGGTCAGTCAGCCAACCGCGGTGATGATGCAGATGCAAATATTGCAGCGTTTGCAGCGTTAAATGGTTATACGCCGGTTGAGTTAGGTACAAGTTTTGAAATAGAAGAAGAAATATTTTCTGCTTATGCTGACTTTGTATTCCAAGGTGATTTAGGTGATATACCATGGACTGTAAATGTTGGTGTTCGCTACAGTGAAACTACAACTACAGCATCGGGTAACCAGGCTACATTAGTTGATATTGCTCAAAACCCACTAGACGGTACAATCCTTGACCAAGTTTACATTGAAGATGCAAACGGCCAACGAGCTTCTGTTCCAATTACGCTTAAAAACTCTTACACCAACTTACTTCCTAGCTTAAACGCTAAGTTTGAAGTTGAAGATGATATGTTGTTACGTTTTGCTTACTCAGAAACGATTACTCGTCCGACATTAGAAGCAATGCGTCCAGTTACAAATATAGGCACAACCCGTCCAGATATTTTACTGGCGAGCGGTGGTAACCCTAATTTGACTCCATTCCTATCAACAAACTGGGATATGTCATACGAGTGGTACTATGATGATGCAAGCGCCGTATCTTTTGGTATTTTCAGCAAAGATGTTGAAGGCTTTATCACAGTAACACCGGCTACAGAGTCTTTCTCTTTAGCAAGTGGAAGCTATGATTTTGAAGTAAGTCGTCCACGTAATGGTGCGACTGCACAAGTTGAAGGTCTAGAAATGGCCTGGACTCACACGTTTGAAAATGGTTTTGGTTTCCAAGCAAATGCAACTATTGTTAATAGTGATAGTGAAGATGGCTTTCAGTTAGAAGGATTAGGTGATTCACAAAACTTAATTGGTTTCTATGAAAAAGACGGTTTCCAAGCTCGTATTGCTTACAATAACCGTGAATCGTTTTTACAAACTCTTCGTAACGGTGATACTGGTGAGCCTGAGTACGTAGATACTTATGGACAGTGGGATATTAGCGCCAGTTATGACATAAACGACAACCTTACAGTTATTCTTGAAGGTATCAATATTACTGATGAGTACACGTCTAAACACGGTAGCTTAGCAAGTCACTTTACTGAACAAGTTCGTTCAGGTTCTCGCTATGCACTAGGTATTCGAGGCTCGTTCTAGTCAGGTTATGATGTAAGTTTAAAGGGGGGATTTACCCCCCTTTTTTCTTAAAGTTTAACATGCAATGAAAAGGTAAACGCTTTGTCTGGTGTTATTAATCGAATTATTGTCCTGGGTGGTGGTACAGCAGGGTGGATAACTGCAGGCATTCTTGCAAAGAAACACGCTAGCAATCTATCCAACCAAGGCATTAAAGTTACCCTAATTGAATCGCCTGAAATTTCAGTAGTTGGCGTTGGTGAGGGGACATGGCCAACGATGCGTAAAACATTATCGCAGTTGGGAATTTCAGAAACGCAATTTATGCGTGAATGCGGAGCTACTTTCAAACAAGCTAGTAAGTTTGTTAACTGGGTAAATGCAAAAGATGATGTCTATTATCACCCGTTTACAGAACCACAAGGGTTTAATAAAGTTGATCCAGCACCTTACTGGCAGTCTGTAGTTGAGCCTACTTGCTCGTTTTCTGAAGCCGTCAGCTTTCAGCAATATTTATGTGAACAGGGTTTAGCCCCGAAAACTATTGCGAATAAAGAGTACGAAGTGATAGCTAATTATGGCTACCATTTAGATGCGGCAAAGTTTATCGCTTTATTACGAAAGCACTGTATTAGTGAACTTGGTGTTGAGCACATTAGCGATACCGTTGATCGTATTGAGCAAGCTCCATGTGGTGATATCAGTTGTTTACAGACCAAAGAACATGGCGCACAACTAGCTGACTTATTTGTAGACTGCTCAGGTATGCGAAGTTTGTTGCTTGGTGAAACTCTAAAAGTTCCGTTTGTTCCATGCGATGATGTTTTTTTAGCTGATACGGCCATAGCCACTCAAGTTCCTTATATCAATGAAAATGACCCTATTGCTTGTCATACTATTTCAACAGCTCAAGAGGCGGGTTGGATATGGGATATTGGCTTACAAGAACGTCGTGGTGTTGGTTATGTGTATTCGAGTAAACATTGTTCAGAAGAACAAGCTCGCAAAACACTTGCGAATTACATTGGCTTGGAAGAGGTAAAAACAGCTAAAAAAATAAATTTCAAACCAGGGCATCGAAAAATTTTCTGGAAGAATAATTGTGTTGCTGTTGGCTTAGCTGCAGGTTTTTTAGAACCACTAGAGGCATCAGCGCTCATGCTTATTGAAGCGTCTGCAAATTATATCGCGGATCAATTGCCTCCAAATAAAGAATTGATGCCTATTACTGCAAAACGTTTTAATGCGATCATGTTGAAAAAGTGGCGCGGTGTAATTGATTTTCTTAAGTTGCATTATGCTTTGAGTGAGCGTACTGAACCGTTTTGGCTTGAGCATCGCGATACACAGAGTATTCCTAATTCTTTGCAAGAGTTATTGTCTATTTGGCGTTATAGCTCCCCAAGCGAGTATGACTTTACTGATAATGTAGAAGCATTTAGTGCTGCTAGCTATCAGTACATCTTATATGGTGTTGGGTTTAAGTCTGACTTTAGTCAAATGGAACATATTTATAATCAAGGTGAGTTAGCAAAAAAACAGCTACAGATGACAAAAATACGTATAGATCAGCTGAAATATAATTTGCCCACTCACAGAGATCTTATTAATAAAGTAAATTCATTGGGTTTTGCAAAACTGTAATTCCCTTTGATGAGAGATAAACATGTCTAACTATGTACTACTTGATCCTGCAAAACATCAGGATATAAAAATAAAACCACATAGCAATTTCGGCTTTTCAAAAAATCAGCACCACGCATCATTAGTTGTTCATGAGTTTGGCGCAGCTGCGAGTAGCTTTCCTGTTGTTTATATGAAAGAGCCAACTCAAGGGCAATTTCGCGCTGTCGGATTGCTTGGTTTAGTCGCTGGCCATAATGTGTTCTTCACAGAACAAGAGTGGCTAGCAGTTCATGTTCCTTCAGCGTTTTTAAGAGCCCCATTTGAGTTAGGGCCAGATCCAGAAAAAGATAAAACACTCACTATTTACATAAATGAACAAAGCGACTATGTGAATAATTCACAGGGCGAAGCTTTATTTCAAAATGGCGAACCGAGCCAATTTTTGCATCAAGTTCAAGATAAAATGAGTGAGTATTATCAGCAGGAACAGGTTTCACATGAATTTACCCAAAAGTTACTCTCTTTGAGCTTACTTAAAGAAATAGAATTGGTTATTAATTTTAGTGATGGAAAGAAAAAACGAGTAAAAGGCATCTACACAATCGACGAAGAAGCCCTAAGAAAATTGCCAGACACTGATATTGTTGAGCTTAATAAACAAAATTACTTATTACCTATCCATGCAATGTTATCGTCGCTAGTTCAAGTTAACCGCTTAATTAAACACCATAACCATTGCTCAGAAAATACGATATTAGGTGTGCAAATGCGCGCTAATGCAGGAGAGTAAAAATGTCTGATAGTATGATCCAAGTGTTAGTTTTTGCTATTGTAACGGGCCTAATTGGTTTATTTACATACTTAAAATGCCGCGATCAGGGGCGTAGTGAGCAAACTCAAAATAAAGAATATTTTTTAGCAGGAGGCGGTTTAACTTGGATATTTGTTGCAGGCTCAATCACGCTTACTAATTTAAGTACAGACCAGTTAGTTGGCATGAATGGGAACCAAATGGCTTTATTAGTTTGGTGGGAGCTTGCGGCGATTATAGGTCTAATATTATTGGCTAAAGTGTTTATTCCTGTTTATTACAAATATAACTGCACAACAACCACTGAGTTATTAGAAAAGCGCTACAACAATAAGCATATCCGTGCCGTTATTGGTAGTTTGTTTTTTACAGGAAATGCATTAATTTATATGCCTGCGGTTATTTACTCGGGTTCGCTATTTATGCAAACCATGTTTAAAGTTGATATACCATTAATGTACATAGCAACCGCTTTTGCTATTGTAGGCGCCATTTATGCCTTTTTTGGTGGGCTACGTGCAGTTGCGGTGTCAGATACATACAACGGGCTACTCGTGCTAGGTATGGCAATACTAGTCGTGTTCTTAGCGCTTAACGCAATTGATTACGACTTTAGCGGTATCCCACAAGAGCGCTTAACGTTAATTGGCGGGCCTGATTCGCCTATCCCTTGGCCAACGCTACTGACTGGTATGATATTCATTCAGATGTTTTACTGGGGAACTAATCAAACGATTACACAGCGCGCTATGGCAGCACCTAATGTCAAAGAGGCGCAAAAAGGGATATTTGCGGCAGCAGGTATTCGCCTTTTGATTGTTCCGGCAATCGTGGTGCTACCTGGTATTATTTCTTACAAGTTGTATGGCGATATTGGTGATGCCGCATACGGACGAATTGTTGGCGATGTAATGCCTACATGGTTAACAGGTGTGTTTGCCGCAGCAATGGCTGCAGCAGTGCTTTCAACTTATAACAGTTTACTAAACTCATCTACGGCATTATATGTGTGTGATATTCACGAAGCATATTTTAATAAAGAACCAAGTGTTGTAAAGCTAAGTGGTTATGTCACATTATTATTAACTAGTTTGACGCTGGTGCTTGTACCTATTTACCAGCAAGCTGACAGCATTATTAACTTACTACAGCAGCTAAACGGCTTACTAAGTATGCCTATATTCTCAATTTTTGTAGTGGGCTTGTTGTTTAAAAATGTAGATGCACGAGCGGGTATTGCCGCTGTAATTTTAGGTGTTGTTATGTATGGCATGCTGACATTTGAAAGCTCACCTCTTCACACTACTATTCACTATATTCATTTAATGCCAGTGACGTTGTTTGTGTGTGTGGCATTTGCATTAACTGTGAATAAAGTCGTGTTTGGATTAAACGCGCAATGGGCGGGTAAATCTTCAGCAATTGACGACACAGTAAAACAATAAACGTTAACTAACCGACGTTAATATAATCGGCCAAAGTATAGCTTTGGCCGATTTTTTATTTTAAACAATGTGATTATCACTATAGTTAACCATCAAATGAAACCTAAGTGGTATATCCAGTGGTTTTATCTCAGTATTTGCGATAGAAAAACTATTAAAACTAAATTTATATGATATATACTATTATTGATGTTCGCCATCTAGCAGGTTGTGCCTGAACACTTTAGAGATCGCGTTAACGCCTATCGCTAACATCATCTCGGTATATTAATAACTCACACAATGAATAAGAGGATAGGAAAATCATGGCCAACACTAAATCATTTTATCGATTAGACAGTGTAAACAGCACCGTTATTTTCAACTGCCAAAGTAAAACACCTGCGTTACTGTATTTTGGTAAACGCCTATCAGAGCAAACAACTGAGTTGATGCTTGCTCAGCTTGCTACCCGTCAAGAGGTAAAATGTGCCTCAGTTGAAGAAGCGCCTATTTCTCTTTCTCCACTTTTAGGTGAGGGCTTTACTGGTGCACCTGGCCTTGAGCTTGTAAACGACTCTATTGCTTGGTCTGTAGGGCCAATGTTAAAAGAGGTTCGTCAGCCATCATCATCAACGCTTGAGTTTGTAAGTGAAGATACATTACGTGGAATTGAAGTCGTTCATAGTATTACGCTTGATAACAATACCAATGTGTTAAGCGCGCATACGGTATTAACTAATTTAAGTGATTCTCCACTAAGCGTTAATTTTTGTGCAGCACCCACATTTCAGCTACCCGATAGCGTTAACAAAATTGTAAGTTTTGAAGGGCGTTGGTCAAACGAATTTCAACGTCAATCTGTCGATTTAGTACTAGGTAGCTTTGTACGTGAAAACCGTAAAGGTAAAACATCGCACGACGTATTCCCTGGTTTATTAGTTCATTGCGAAGGCGCAGGCGAGCAACACGGTGAGTGCTATGGCTTTCATTTAGGATGGAGTGGTAACAACAAGTTACGCGCTGAACTACTACCAGAAGGGCGCCGTTATGTGCAAATGGGTGAGTTATTATTACCGGGCGAGCTAACCCTTGCTAAAGGCCAAACGTATCAGAGCCCACGTATTTATGGCTCGTTTTCGAGCGACGGCTTTAGCGCGCTTTCGCGTAATTTTCATCAGTTTGTTAAGGCTAATTTACTTAGCCAAGCACAGCGCGAAAAAACACGCCCGGTGCATTACAACACGTGGGAAGGTATTTATTTTGACCACGATGTAGATACGCTTAAGCAGTTAGCCAATAAAGTCGCACCATTAGGTATTGAGCGTTTTGTTCTGGACGATGGTTGGTTTAAAGGTCGCCGCGGTGATTTTGCAGGCTTAGGTGATTGGACAGTTGATTACGAAATTTACCCAGATGGTTTATCGCCAGTCATTGATCATGTAAATAGCTTAGGTATGGAATTTGGTATTTGGTTTGAACCAGAAATGGTTAACCCAGATAGCGACTTATACCGCGCTCACCCTGATTGGGTCTTAGGCTCAGAAAATAACGAGCAACTGAGCTTTAGAAACCAGCTTGTGCTTGATTTAACGCGCACTGAGGTGGTTGAATATTTATACAAAGCCATTGACGATATTTTGGTTGAGTACCCAACAATTAAGTATATTAAATGGGATATGAACCGCGATATTAACCATGCGGGTAACTTTGATGGTAAGCCTGCGGTACATCAGCAAACACTGGCACTTTATCGCTTAATCGATCGCATTAAAGCGGCGCACCCAGGCCTTGAAATAGAAAGCTGTTCTTCAGGTGGTGCACGTGTAGATTATGGTGTGCTTGAACACACAGACCGTGTATGGACGTCAGACTCTAACGATGCGCTTGACCGTCTTGAAATTCAACGTGGTTGTTCGTTCTTCTTCCCATCGTCGGTTATGGGGGCACACGTAGGCCCACGTGATTGTCATATTACAGGGCGTAATGTGAGCATTGAAATGCGTGCTGCGGTATCCATGTTTGGCCACATGGGAATTGAAATGGATCCACGTGAACTCACCGATCACGAATACAATGCGCTTAAAGCGGCTATTGCGCTGCATAAAGAGCACCGTGACTTTATTCATGCTGCCGATTTATACCGCCTAGATAGCGACGATTTATCTATTAACTTTGGTTTAATCGACGAGCAAAAATCAAAAGCGTTATTTGCGTATAACAGCGTGCGCGAAACACCGCGTACTGCGCCTAATAAGCTTCGTTTTGTTGGTTTGGATGCAGATACACAGTACACACTTAATTTAGTGTGGCCTGTTAAGTTTGAAGAATACCGCCCTTCGTCTATTGCCGCCGTCAACGGGCAAACCTTTACGGGTGAAGCGTTAATGGAATTTGGCCTACAAATGCCAATTTCATTCCCGCAAACATCACTTATTTTTGAGCTTACTAAAGCTTAAAATATTAAGCAGTAAAAAGGGAGCTAAGTAGCTCCCTTTTTTAATGATATTTTTTTAGTCATCAATCGAGTTTAGATTCGATGAGCTCTAGCGCTTCTTCTAAAATTGTTTCGACCGCTTTTTTAGCGCGCTCGGGGTTCCCTGATTTAATTGTGTCTAAAATATCAGCGTGTTTAGTTACGTCAGCGCCTGGTACACCTTTAATATGGTTAGTGTAACGAATACTTACTCTAAGAGCTGTACTAATAAACTCAGTCAGCTGTACAAAAAATCGGTTGTTACTGGCTACTAAAATGCTGGTATGGAAAGCGATGTCGGCTTCTAACGGATCGTCTAACCCTTCATCGGCATCAGCCATGCGCGCAAGTGCGTTATCAATTTCTGCAAGCTGCTCTGGCGTAGCGCTTATTGCGGCTAACGCGGCTGCTTGTGGTTCAAGTGCAACACGTACTTGGGTAAATTCTTTTAATAAGGATAGTGACGGTTTACTGCTTAAAATCCAACGAAGCACGTCGGTATCAAACATATTCCAACTGCTTTCTGGTAATACACGAATACCTTGCTTTGGACGCGATGAAATAAGCCCTTTAGCAGAGAGCATTTTTACTGCCTCGCGCGTTGCACTGCGGCTTACATTGTACTTAATGCATAAATCAGCTTCCGATGGTAACCCTTCGCTTACAGGATACACGCCCCGCACTATTGCAAACCCTAAATCATGGGTTAGTTGGTGAGTTAAGTTTTGGCGAGGTTGAGTTTTCATCGTGCGAATTTCCGAGTTCATTATTGCTTAATTATATATCATATATCATATTAATGTACGTAAGGATATGGTATAAACTTTTAAATCGCTAATTATTTTAACACAGCAATAACAACTTGGTTTGGCTCTTTTTCTCTAAGTAATCGTTTTTAAAGGGTTTAAGTTGAACTGAAAACATGCTGCAAGGAAATTTAATTTTGAACACTCAAGCTCAATATCACAGTCTTTCTGGCAAGGTTATTTTTATCACTGGTGGTGCGTCAGGCATTGGCAGAGCCATGGTTGAGTCGTTTGTTAAACAGCAAGCCAAAGTAGCATTTATTGATATAGATGATGAAGCGGCGCAAGCACTCATTAGCGATTTACCCGATGCTAATTTATGGTACAGGCAAGTTGATGTCACTGATTCGAACGATTTGCAAAAGTCACTGGTCGATGCGTGTGCTGCCCTTGGTAGCGTAAATGTACTTGTAAATAATGTGGCAAACGACCGTCGTCAAGCCAGTGAAGACGTGACGGTTAAAGATTGGGACCAGTGTTTACAAATTAATTTAAATCCTGCTTTTTTTGCCTCTCAAGTGGCTATGTCGTTTATGCAGCAAGAAGGTGCTGGCAGTATTATTAATTTTAGCTCTATCAATGCCATTATGGGCCAACCGCAAATGGCAGGTTATGTAACCGCCAAAGCGGGTTTAATAGGTATGACCAAAGCACTCGCTCGTGACTATGGTGAGTTTGGTATTCGCGTTAATGCCATATTACCAGGCTGGGTTGCAACCGAGCGTCAATTAGCAAGCTGGTTCACCGAGGAAGAGCAAGTCAAATGGATGGAAGCTATGGCGCTTAAAAAATTAGTAACGCCAGACGACGTCGCTAATTTAGCGCTTTTCTTAGCCGCCGATGAAAGCAGTATGATCACCGGGCAAGGCATTAAAATTGACGGTGGGAGACTTTAAAGTTTGACTACTTCAACTTTGTTTATAGCCGTTGACTGGGGCACAAGTCATTTACGTGCTTACTTGTGTAAAGTAGGTGAGGGCAGTGAGTTAACGCTAATTGAACAACGTGACGGGCCTGGCGTTGTAAAAGTTAATCAACACTTTCAACAAACACTCATTCACGCAATTACACCTTGGACAGCGCAATATGGTGTACTACCTATTTATATTGCAGGCCAAATTACATCAACGATTGGCTGGCATGAAACCCCTTATCTAGAGTGCCCAATTAACCCTGAAGGCTTGCTTGATGCTGCTGTTAGCTTTGAATGTGAAGGGCACACCATTAATGCTTTACCAGGCACAAAATGCACGTTACAAAACACGCTAATTGATGTCATGCGAGGTGAAGAATTACAAATACTGGGTTTTTTAAAACAAAACGAGCAGTATCAAACGGGTAAAGTTTTACTGTGTTTACCTGGCACACATACCAAGTGGGTACTAATTAACAATGGTAAAATAATATGTTTTAAAACCGCTATGACCGGTGAGTTATACGACCTGTTATGTCATCAAAGCGTATTAATTCCTGATGATTGCGCTGAAGGTGAATTTGATTGGCAAGCGTTTGAACAAGGCTGCGATTTAACTTTGGGCAGTGATAGCGGTAACTTAGCGCATGGCATTTTTAGTGTAAGAACACGCCAATTGTCCAAAGAACTAACCCCAGTTCAAGCTAAAGCATACCTATCGGGCGTGCTAATAGGCAGTGATGTACGCGCAGCACGTTATGCAAGTGAATGGCAACTACTTAGCAACACACAGGTTGTGGTTATTGGTACTAAGCAACTTAACACGTGTTTTACCAAGGCGCTTACAAAAATAGGGGTACAGTGTAGTGAGTTTGATATTAAATCGGCAACGCTTAGTGGGTTTAACTATTTATACCAGTCGGCATAATAGTTAATAATAAAAACCCCTTTATAGCTTGTTAACCATAAAGGGGAAAACGGGAAATAGTGATAATGAAGCAGCTTATTAATCAGCGTGTTTCAATATAGTTATTTAAAACTGTAATTTGCTCATCGCTAAAACGTAAACCCAGTTTACTGCGACGCCATAAAATGTTGTAAGCATTACCAGCCCACTCTTGTTTTAGTAAGTAATCAACTTCAGCAGCAAATAAGCCATGGCCAAAGTCATGTCCTAAATCACCGAGCTGTGTGGCATTACCTAAAATAATTTTTGTACGTGTGCCATACGTACGCACAAAACGCTTCAACGTCACTTCTGGTAGCCAGTTGTATAAAGATTTAAGCTCTTGAGTCAGTGTTTCAACATTATCAAAGTCGCCACCAGGTAATGCGCTGTGTTTAGTCCATGCTTTACCCATTTGTGGATAAAAGTCTTCTAACTTATCAACAGCGGCTTCTGCCAGTTTACGGTAAGTGGTAATTTTTCCACCAAATACGCTTAATAATGGAGTGTGTTTACCCTCACTTGAAAGCTCTAGCTTGTAGTCACGTGTTACGGCTTGCGCATTAATAGATTCGTCATCTAATAGCGGGCGTACACCCGAAAAAGTATGAACTATGTCTTCGCGTTTAATGTGGTTTTTAAAGTAGCTGTTAGTAATATCGATTAAGTAATCGATTTCTTCATCACTAATTTTAACATCTTGTGCTGCGCCGTTATGCTCTACATCGGTGGTGCCAACTAACGAATAGTCATCTTCAAATGGAATAACAAATACAATTCTTTGATCTTTATTTTGTAAAATATAGGCTTCTTTCTCGTCGTGAATGCGAGGCACTACAATATGGCTGCCTTTTACAAGGCGAATATTTTGTGGTGATTTTTCAATTAGCGCTTCATCAAATAATTTTGCAACCCACGGACCTGCTGCATTAACAATGCCTTTAGCCGATACAGTGTATTTACTTTTAGTATTTTGTTGCTCAAGCGTTACCTGCCATTTATTTTGCTCACGTTTAGCGTTTACACATTTGGTTTGTGTCGCAATGGTAGCGCCTTTTTCTTGTGCAGAAAGGGCATTTAAAATAACTAAACGAGAGTCATCAACCCATCCATCTGAGTATTCAAAACCTTTTACAATAGACGGCTCTAGCACGCTATTTTCGCCAAATTTAATACCTCGAGAACCGGCCAGTGTTTCGCGCTTGGCTAGGTTGTCGTACATAAACAAGCCAATGCGGATCATCCATGCAGGGCGTAAATGCGACTGATGTGGTAATCTAAAAGTAAGTGGCCACATAATATGAGGGGCATTTTTAAGCAGCACTTCTCGTTCAGCTAAAGCTTCTTTTACTAATCTAAATTCATAATGCTCAAGGTAACGTAAACCACCGTGGATTAACTTAGAACTATTTGACGATGTCGCACAAGCAAGGTCCGATTGTTCACACAAAAGTACCTTTAAACCTCTGCCAGCTGCATCAGCTGCTATTCCTGTGCCGTTTACACCACCACCGACGACGAGTAGGTCGTATTCGTTATCTGCTAATTCCACTGTGAGCTAACCTTTTTATTTGTAATATAAATAAGACATATATCATCATAAAGCGACCGTCAGTGTTTGACAATAGCTAACCGTGCTTTTTGATTTTAAATTTTTTAGCCTGATCTTTTTAAAATCAAACTGCGTAAAACGCGCCTTTAAATAGCGTTAGGCCTGCTTTAAAAGCCGCTAAATTTCATTAGCGGCTGCATACATTACTGTTGTTGGCAATCGTCGCTAGATAGCCGAACTTGCGCTACACAGTGCTGCCATTTTGCGTATAAATCATTACGTTCATCAGCACTCATTGTTGGCTCAAAACGACGGTCACAGGTCCACATTTTAGCGAGTTGCTCAGTTGACTCGTAAATACCTGCTTGTAAGCCGGCTAAATAAGCAACGCCTAACGAGGTGGTTTCGGTGACCGTTGGGCGCTCTACGGTTGCACCTAAAATGTTAGATAAAAAGGTGAGTACCCAGTTATTTTTAACCATACCGCCATCTACGCGTAGTACACTTGGGCGAAGTCCATCACGTTCCATTGCTTTTTGTAAGTCTTTGGTTTGATAACCCACCGATTGCAAAGCTGCGGCAACAATAGTGCTAATACCAGAGTCGCGGGTTAAGCCTAAAATTGCACCACGTGCGTTAGGGTCCCAATAGGGTGCGCCTAAACCTGTAAACGAAGGCACTAAAAATACCCCATGATCAAGTGGTACATCTTTCACTAGTGATTCACTTTCGCCTGCATGACTCAACAGTTTTAAGCCTTCAACAATCCACTGCATAGTGGCACCCGCCATAAAAATGCTGCCCTCAATGGCGTAAGTGGGTTTGCCATTTAATCTATAAGCAACCGTAGTCAGTAAGCGGTTCTCAGATGTAAGGGCTTTTTCGCCCGTATTCAACATTAAAAAACAGCCCGTACCATAGGTGCTTTTAGCCATACCTTGTTCAAAGCAAGCATGACCAACAAGCGCAGCTTGCTGATCGCCTGCAATACCACATACGCGTATTGGCGCGCCAAAAATATCTTCGCTGGTTGAGCCAAACTCGTCTGCTGAATCCATTACTTGTGGAAGCATAGATTCAGGAATACCAAATAAGTCGAGTAACTCTTGATCCCATTGCTGTGTATGAATATTAAATAACATGGTGCGCGAGGCATTAGTGGCATCGGTGCGATGCTCTTGTCCACCTGTTAGGTGCCATAATAAATAAGTATCAACGGTACCAAAGGCCAGTTCGCCAGCATCGGCTTGTTCACGTGCGCCCTCTACGTTGTCTAAAATCCAGCGTACTTTAGTTGCAGAAAAATAAGGGTCGAGCAATAAGCCTGTTTTGTCGCTAATCGTTTGGCAAAGTTCGTCAGTGCTTAGGCTTTCGCAATAATCACTGGTACGGCGGTCTTGCCAAACAATGGCGTTATACACTGGCTTACCGGTTTTTTTGTTCCATACCAAGGTTGTTTCGCGTTGGTTGGTGATACCAATAGCAATAATTTCATCAGGCTTCACGTCGTTTTTAGATAACACTTCACGGCTTGTGCTAAGCACGGTTTGCCAAATATCGTTTGGGTCATGTTCAACCCAACCGTTTTTTGGAAAATGCTGTGAAAATTCTTGTTGTGCTGACCCAAAAACGTCTGCATCTTTTGTAAACAAGATGGCCCGAGAACTTGTGGTTCCTTGATCAATTGAGAGTATGTATTTTGACATGATATTTATGTTATTTATCTTATCTTATATATGACTAGATTGCCTTTAACGAAGGTTAATGGCAATGGTTTTTTCTTAAAATAGCCGGTTAAAAAACAAACATTCTCGTTTTGTAGTTAACCCTTTAATATAAAAGCTATTTTATTTGGCAATATTTTAAGGCGAAGGCGGCTATCAAGTTTTATAGCCGCTTAAATCAGGTATTACTTACTGTGAGGCTTACTTTGTTGCCAATCCATACCTGAAGAGAAGCGGTTATCAAAGCCGTACCACTGCGGTAACGGTTTACCATCAACAATGGCTTGATCGCCATTTTGAGGTAAGTCTAGGTATTTACACTGGCTGCTTACGCCTTTTACGTGGCAATCCATCATCGCAAGTACAAAGTGCTTATTTATTTCGTTAATGGTGCGCAACGACCACGATGGCTCGTAGTAATGACCTAAGTCTAATTCACTGCTGCTTTGGGCAATAGCAGGGGCTGGGTGTGGTGCAATATTGTGGCGGGCATTTTTATAAGTAAGCATGTACTTGTCGGCGCTGCCAGTTTGGTTGTAAAGGTTTTTAATACCTTCAAAACCAGAAATATCATCTAAGTCGCCTGCAATATAAAGTGAAGGT
The DNA here is from genome assembly GCF_046535955.1 of Pseudoalteromonas sp. SIMBA_162. Taxonomy (NCBI): domain Bacteria; kingdom Pseudomonadati; phylum Pseudomonadota; class Gammaproteobacteria; order Alteromonadales; family Pseudoalteromonadaceae; genus Pseudoalteromonas; species Pseudoalteromonas sp. SIMBA_162. Next base: position 81,737 of record NZ_JAWJBQ010000013.1, read on the forward strand.
ACTTTAATGTTTTTCATTGCTTTAGCGTTAAATAAGTTATGTTGTCCACCCCAAGGTGCGATAGCCACCATTGTTTTTATACGAGGGTCTACTTGCGGGTTTTGATATTGCCCGCCTGCACAGCTATTGAGTAGTTGCTGTACTTGTTTAATTTGAGCAGGGTCAGTCATTCCCGTAAACATGGCTGTAGTTTGCTCGTTAAAGGCATAACAACCACCAATTGTATTAACTGCACCAAACCCACCCATAGAGTAGCCAATAACACCTGCGCTAGTTTGATCCACTTGCTCGCTTGCAAAGTTGCTTTGCTCGTTAAAATAATTAATCACAAATTGCTGATCGCGTGAGCGATTAATCAAGGTGCTAAAAAAGCCCGCATAGGGCGCGTTTTTAAAATCTACATGGGCGTTTGTGGAGTCTGTATGATCAAGCGCAACAACTATGTAGCCATGCGAGGCTAAGTGCTCGCCAAGGTAGTACATAATTGTGCGGTAGCCGGTATAACCGTGCGAAAGTACTACAACTGGGTAGTTATCGGCGTTACTTATATCAACATCACGCTGTGCATCAGCCTGTAAGGTAAATTGTTTGCCTGAGCGTGTTATATCTGTGTAGCTGGTTAGTGGTTTGTTTGCTTTACTATCTGCTGGATACCACACTTCAACTTTTAAAGGGCGATCTTTTTGGCTTTGCGTTGTGGGATCAAACTGCGCTGGATTAACTAAGTCTAGGGTTTTTACACCTACTTTATAGGTGCCTTTAGCTGCTAATTCAGGGAGCACTTCGCTGGTTATTGGCGGATAAAGTTGCTCAGGCTTATTTGATTCGGCAATTACCGCACCGGTAGTTAAACTGGCCGTGGCTAATAACATTGCTTTTGAAAGCGTTTTTATACGGTGTGTTGTTGTCATTTTGTATCCTTGTTGCGTGTATTTTTATAAATTTATGTTATGAGATTCGACTGTCGCGCTATATTCAAGCTGCCATTGGGCTCTCAGGTTATCCATCATCGTCATAACGCGTAAGCTTGTGCTCAGTGGTAATATAGAGCTTTGTATTTGTTTATTTAGTATGCACTCAGTAACGTGATCAATTTCAAATTTAAAGTTTTCATCATCACTAAATGGGTAGTCAAAATGTTGAATAGCTTGCCCATTAATATGAAGCTCAAGACCTTTTGCACCTACAAACCAAGGTATGCGTATAAAGCCATGTTCACCGGTAATACATGCTTCGGTTGGACCGTTTTGCTCAAGTGCGCTGCTAAGTTGTGCGAACTGACCATTACCATAATCGAGCATGGTAATATTTCGCGCATCTACACCTGTATCTGCCTTATGCACAAATGAGCTGATTTTTTCAGGTGCTTTATTAAAAACCACATCAGCAATCGATAGCGGGTAAATCCCTAAATCAAGCAAAGCGCCACCGGCTGTATTTGGGTTCATTAAGCGGTGGGTGTTGGCAAAGGTGCCGGGTAAACTAAAGTTGGCCTGCACGGTATGTACTTTACCAATAGCTGCTTCGCTTAGTAGCTGCTCTAATTTTATAATGGCGGGTAAAAAGCGCATCCACACTCCTTCCATTAAAAAACAATTTTTTTGCTTGGCCAGTGCGGTTAAGTTTTTTAACTGCTGTGCATTAACGGTAATAGGTTTTTCACTTAGTACGTGCTTATTATGCATCAAGCATTGGGCGATGCTTTGAAAGTGTTGGTCGTGAGTGTTTGCAATGTAAATAGCATCAATGTTTGGGCATTGCATAAGGGCTTGGTAGCTCTCATAGCCTTTAATTGAATAATGTGCGGCAAACTCGTTTGTGCGCTGCTCACTAGTTGAGGCTGCGCCAATAAGCTGAGCATCAGCGCAATGCGCAATGCTTTTAGCAAAGGTGTGAGCAATATTGCCACACCCAATAATACCCCAGTTAACCTTTGCCATATTGATACCTACTTTTAAAAAGACGTTATTTGTAACCCTGAACCTGCTGAGCACACATAAATATCTGCGTATAAGTTAAAGCGTTCAAAGTAATGTTTTTCAACGGCGGCTTTAATTAGCGGTACTTCTGCATCGCGGCATAAACACACTATTGCTCCCCCAAAACCACCGCCGGTCATGCGCACTGCGCCGCGCTCACCCATGGCTTCTTTACATATTTCTACTAAGCCATCCGTTGCGGGTACCGTTACTTCAAAGTCGTGTTTAAGTGATTGGTGCGATGCAGCCATCAATTCACGAAGTTGCTCCATATCATTGGCTTGCAATGCTGTAGTTGCGGCGATAACACGGTCGTTTTCGCTAATTACATGGTGCGCACGTTTGTATTCGTTATTGCTAAGTTGTGCTTTAACAGCATCTAGTTTAGCCATCGTTGCTTGGCGAAGTGTTTTAACTCCCATTTTTTCAGCAGCTTGTTCGCAATCAATACGGCGTTGATTGTATTCGCTGTCTACTAATTTACGTGGGTAGTTAGAGTTTACAATAACAATGTTTAAGTCATCAGGCACTTTCACAGACTTAGTTGCCAAATTTTCGCAATCTATTAGTAATGCGTGGCCGTTTTCGCCTTTTGCCGAAATGAGCTGATCCATAATGCCACACTGGCAATGCATAAAGTCGTTTTCAGCTTCTTGGCCTAGTAGTGCAATTTTTTCTTCGCTTAAACCAAGCTGTGCAATATGGTTAAACATACCACCCACAGCCACTTCTAATGCTGCCGATGATGATAAACCACTACCTTGCGGTAAGTTACTATCAATAAGTAAATCAGCACCGCGTAAGGTGTGGCCTGCGCGTTTTAATACGAATGCAACGGCGCGAATATAATTTCCCCATTGCGACTGACCTTCGCTAATCGGTTCGTCAACGTTAAAGCTGTCTTGCTCGCCTGGGTAATTGAGTGACTGCACGGTAATCGTATTATCGTCGCGCTCTTTAAACATCACTTGGGTACGAAACTCTAATGAGCACGGAAATACAAAGCCGTCGTTGTAGTCAGTAAACTCACCGATTAGGTTTACACGTCCTGGTGCAGCTGCAATACCCTGAGCAGGGGCACCGTACAGTGATAAAAAGTGGTGTTGAAATTCATTAAGCTTCATCTGTGTGTCCTGCTGTATTTTTATAGTGTGTGGTGCTTGCTGCTTTTAAAATAGATGCGGCTGTTTCTGCGCTTAAATCGCGCTGACTTTCGCCTAACATTTCGTAGCCAACCATATGTTTTTTAACGGTGGCAGAGCGAAGTAGTGGCGGATAAAAATGGGCATGTAAGCGCCAGTGTTGCTCATCAGAGCCACGATTTGCTGGTGCATTATGCCACCCCATAGAATACGGGAAGCTGCAGTTAAATACGTTGTCGTATTTAGTGGTTAATACTTTTAATGCCTGAGCGAGTGAATCGGTTTGTACATCACTAAGCTGGCTAAAGTTTTGAATGTTATCTTTAGTTACTAGTAAGGTTTCAAATGGCCATGCTGCCCAAAAAGGCACCACAACAAGCCAGTGTTCATTCTCAAATACGACACGGGTTTTATCGACTTGTTCTTTTTTTACATAGTCGGCAAGCATAGCAGTGCCGTGTTTATCAAAATAAGCACGCTGCTGAGTATCTTCGGCTTCTATTTCGGTAGATAGGTGCGAATGCGCCCATACTTGGCCATGCGGGTGGGGCTGCGAGCACCCCATGATCTCGCCTTTGTTTTCAAATACCTGAACACACTCGTATTGCTGTGCAAGCTCGGTATAGTTGTCTTTCCACGTTTTTACCACGGCATGCAGGGCATCGTGCTCAAGCTCTGGTAATGTTTTGTTATGTTCTGGCGAAAAGCAAATCACGCGGCATTCGCCGCTTGCTTCATCAGCAATAAATAAATCGCTATCTGACTCTACGATTTGTGATTGTTCGCTGGCATTGGGCGTTAGTGCGCCAAAGTCATTTTTAAAAACATGGGTGTATTTGTAATCTGGGTTGCTGTCGCCATTTGCTCGTGTATTGCTTGGGCAAAGCGGGCAGCTTTCGTCATGCTTTGGCAATACTGTTTCGTTAACGGCTTCGGTTGCGCCTAACCATGGGCGGTTATTACGATGCGGTGAAACTAATACCCAGCGCCCCGTTAGCGGGTTTTTACGTCTGTGAGTACTTTCTAATAAAGCCATATTAACTCTCCAACCCACTTGGGTAATTAGTTTGCCAGCGCCATGTATCGGTGGTCATGTCGCTCAATGTTAGTTCTGCGTGCCAGTTAAGGGTAGTTTGCGCTTTTGTGGCATCAGCGTAATTGCAGGCAATATCACCTGCTCGGCGCGGTGCGCTTTTATAAGGAATAGCTTTACCTGCTGATGCGCTAAATGCGTTGATCATATCAAGCACTGAATAACCTTGGCCTGTGCCTAAGTTGTATGCATGAAAGGCGGTATCTGATTTATGTTGCATAAATGCCGCTACATGGCCTTTAGCTAAATCTAAAACGTGAATGTAATCGCGCACGCCAGTACCATCTTCGGTATCGTAGTCGTCACCAAAAATATTAACGACCTCACGTTTACCTACCGCAGTTTGAGCTATAAATGGCATTAAATTATTTGGAATACCATTTGGGCTTTCGCCCAATAAACCACTTGGGTGTGCGCCTACTGGGTTAAAGTAACGCAGTGCTATGCCCATAAAGTTGCTGTTGGCATTACATACATCTTGCATGGCTTGTTCTACCATGACTTTAGTCCAACCATAAGGATTGGTAGCGCGTATTGGGTGCTTTTCATCAATAGGCAGGTAGTCTGGCTCGCCATAAACAGTGGCCGATGAGCTGAAAATTATATGATTAACACCTTCATCTTGCATGTTTTGTAGCATGCTTAATGTGCCCGATACATTGTTTTGGTAGTAACGTAGTGGTTGCTCGGTCGATTCACCTACTGCTTTTAATGCTGCAAAATGAAATACAGCCTCAGCCTGAGTATGCTTAAGCGCAAGCTTAAACTGCTGCTCGTCTTGAATATCACCTAAAATAAATTCAAAACGTGTACCTGTAATTTTTTCGAGTTGATCAAGTACACGAGGGCTCGCATTAGATAAGTTATCGTAAATTACAGGTGTAATGCCTGCTTCATGTAATGCAATACATGTGTGGCTACCTATGTAACCCATGCCGCCAGTCACTAAAACTTTCATGTGTTTTCTCGAAAATATATTTATATGATAAATACTACTATTAAGGAAGTTTAAAAACAATAGTTATGAATTGTTCAAAATTCAAATAAATGATTAAAAAACATTCACTGCTATCGCCGTCACTTTATTAATATTTTCTATAAACTGATTCAACAACGGTCTAATTATCATTCAAAGATGGCAATGCTATTATTTCACAATCGTAATTCGTTAAATGTGTAAGCGCTGTATTACATAACATGGAGCTAGGTATGAACAAAAAAATTTTAATCACAGGTGCAACAGATGGCATTGGGTTTGAAACAGCTAAAATGCTGCTAGCGCAAGGTCATACCGTTCTTCTTCACGGGCGTAATGCGCAAAAGCTCAATAAAGTACACACTTTACTCAATAACGATTATCCGCAAGCAAGCACACAAACTTACGTGGCCGATTTGAGTGAAATGGCGCAGGTGCGTAATCTGGCTAAACAAATTACAGCCGAGCATAAACACCTAGATGTACTTATTAATAATGCAGGTGTGTTTAAGCTCGACAACCCTGAAACTGCAGATGGTCTTGATGCACGATTTGCAGTAAACACATTAGCGCCTTATTTATTAGCAACTTTACTATTACCGCTTTTTGATACCCAAGGGCGAATTGTTAATGTGTCGTCAGCGGCGCAAGCAACAGTCAACCTAGATGCACTGATTGGGCAAAGCTTTTTGTCAGATAACGCAGCATACGCACAAAGCAAATTGGCAATTACAATGTGGTCGCGTCATATGGGTTTAAAACTTAAAGGTAATGGTCCATTGGTGGTATCGGTTAACCCTAAGTCACTACTAGGCAGCAAAATGGTTAAAGACGCATATGGCCTTAATGGCGGCGATTTAAAGTTAGGTGCCGATATATTTTGCCGCGCTGCACTAAGCGATGAGTTTAGTAATTCAACAGGGCTTTACTTTGATAATGACGCTGAGTGCTTTTCAGCCCCTCACGCCGATGCATTGAATGACGCTAAAAATCAACAGCTAATAGATGCACTCGATTTAAAGTTATTACAGCTAGCAATATAGCTAACGCAATTTGAGCGCTGGTTATAGAGTGTATTACCTAGTTATACACCGTATAAAGTTTCATTGAAGACAAACAAAGAGTTCACCACTTTAAAATGGCGAACTCTTTTTTGTTTTTGGAATTTTATATTTATTGTGCGTTTATTAAACGCTGATACAACCAATCTTTTAATTCAGAACGGTCGTGTTTTAGCTGGTGCATTTGCTCATCGCTAATAGGCGCACCGTCCAATTCTAATATTCTTATTTCTTTATCTAGTTTATTGTACTGCTCGGCTTTTTCTGCAAAGTCAGCATCACTTTTGTTCAACGTATTTATCGTGTTTATGTGCTCAGGAAAGTCGTTTGTTAATGAATGGTCTTCGCCTAACATAGTCGCTCCTTAGTAAAAAATAAGCTTATACAAAATAAGCTGTCACTTAATGAGCTTGGGTTTAAATAAGGGGAATTCAACCACTCGCATGAAAAATTTAATAGGGTAAGTAAGTGTTACGTCATGCTAAAGAGGGAATTACTATTTATCTAGCTGCAAATCACTGACACTCATAACGGCTTGGGTTAGAATGCAACACGCCTAAATACTCCCGATAACTATCTTTATTGAGTACTTAATTACATGCTATTAATGATCGATAACTACGATTCGTTTACCTATAACTTAGTGCAGTACTTTCAGCGATTGGATCAAGACGTATTAGTAAAACGTAATGACGAGTTGAGCATTGCGCAAATTAAACAACTTAATCCGGAGCATATAGTTATCTCTCCGGGTCCTTGCTCACCGAATGAAGCTGGTATATCGTTAAGTGTAGTTGAACACCTAAAAGGCCAATTTCCTATATTAGGGATTTGCTTGGGACATCAAACGATTGCCCAAGCGTTAGGCGGGGATGTGGTGCGCGCTAAAAAAGTAATGCATGGTAAAACATCTCCCATAACACACACCAATAAAGGTGTTTTTAAAGGATTAGCTAATCCGTTAACGGTTTGTCGTTACCACTCGCTGGTGGTTAAAGCGCAGTCGTTGCCCAACGAACTTGAAATAACAGCGTGGACACAAACACCGCAAGGTGAGTTTGACGAAATAATGGGCATGCAACACAAAGAGTTAGCAATTGAAGGGGTGCAGTTTCACCCGGAAGCTATTTTAACTGAGCAGGGATTAACGCTGCTTGATAACTTTTTAACTCGCTTCTAGTCTAATAACACTGAACGTATTCAATACTTACTATTTAACGAGCACTATGACTGAACTTGCACAACAACAGCGTACAGCAAAAATACTTGATCAACGGGCACACGATTTGCTGTTGGGTCATAGTTTTGCGCATCAGCAAATTGGGTTTATTCATACCTTAGATATTGATTACGGCGAGCCTATGAAGCAGCGTACCTTGTTGCAGGTTGAAGTGTCAGCGCAACAAAAGCGTAAGCAAACAAGTACCGCTCATCATAAGTACCGTGCACAAGCCAGCGAACAGCTTCATAAAGTAATTGAAACAGCTATATTTAAACAGCTCGAAGATATGGACGCAGTGATTCAAACAACAATAGGGATTGAAGACAGCGTTGCCACTATTTTAGATATATTAGCTGTAAAGTCGGCCTCAGTTGGCCGTTTAGAGCCGTTAGTAAACGATTTAAGTTGGCTAGGGCGCGAATTGGTCACGTTGGTTAACCTCCCGTATTACCGAAACCAGCGTAGTAAAAAAAATACCGCGGTAAAAGTAGACAGCCCTGCACTTGCTCTGCGTTACATAGGGCTTGATAACTTACAGTTAGTGATCCCCACATTTGCAGTTCGCCATTGGATGCCCCATAGTACCGAGCCTTTTTCGTTACTAAAACGTAGGCTCAGAGACAGCGCAATGGCCAACGCCATTGCCGCGCAAAAAATTGCAGAAATAAACGACGTAAACGAGATACACGCATTTACCTTGGGTATGTTATTAGATGTAGGACGTATTACGTTAGTACGTTTGTACTTAAAAACCTTTGAGCAGGTTTGGCAACGAAAAGTACAAATAGCACGTCAAGAAAACCAAAAAGACCTCCACACAGCATTATTAGAGCTAAAGCCCGACCCTTTATTTTTAACTACACTGCTGTGCAATAAGTCAATTCAGGTCAGTGCGCGAGTCATCGACAAAATGGCCTTTAAATATTTGCCATTTAAAGGCGTGATGGAACAGCTACAAAATGGCGTAAATAAAGGCGATAGTGCCTTACCGTTAACGCAGGTCATGTTAAAAGCGCGGTGTTACTCCCAGTACTTAATTTTAAAAGAACACCAACTAATTGAGCCCGACGAAACGGCAGCGTGGTTTTCGTATTTTCAGTTCACTAAAACGGAACTAAAAACCCTTCAAACAAGCAATTTTACCAATCTTGCTATTCAAATTGACTAAAAAATTAAATTTTTTGTTAATTTTTTTACGACTATTCATTCATTCCCACTGATTCATCCGTAAAGTTATTTAGTGGTAAAAGCCTATGCAGGTCACTACTGATGCGGTTAGTTGATAAAAAATAAGTGTGTTTAGGTATGCAAATAGTTATTCACTATCTATGAAATAATATCTTAAGCCCTTTATTTTCAAGGGTTACATGAAAGTTTTTAACGAGACAGCTACCACTAATTCTGAAATAATGGGCGTCTGAAAATTGAACCACAAAGCAATTTTTTGTACCCAACAGACACCTGAACGTACTCAAAAGCTTGGTTAATATTTTAATCAAACACTTATTTATGCTTTGTGTAGATCACAATTAAGAGGAAATAAAATGACAGTCAATCGCGAATTATTTGATCACGTAATGGTTCCTAACTACGCACCTTCAAGCGTAATTCCTGTTCGAGGCGAAGGCTCTCGCGTATGGGATCAACAAGGCAAAGAGTTTATCGACTTTGCTGGTGGTATTGCTGTTAACTGTCTTGGCCACTGTCACCCTGCTTTAGTAGGTGCATTAAAAGAACAGGGCGAAAAAATTTGGCATTTATCAAATGTTATGACTAATGAGCCGGCGCTTCGCCTAGCTAAAAAAATGGTTGATGCCACTTTTGGTGAAAAAGTTTACTTTGCTAACTCTGGCGCAGAAGCAAACGAAGCCGCACTTAAATTAGCGCGTCGTTTTGCACTTGATAAGTTTGGCCCAGAAAAATCACAAATCATCGCATTTAATAAAGGTTTCCACGGTCGTACATTCTTTACTGTAACTGTTGGTGGCCAAGCGGCATACTCAGATGGTTTTGGTCCTAAGCCGGGTGACATCGTACATTGTGATTACAACGATCTAGCCGCATTTGAAGCGCTAATTAGCGACCAAACATGTGCCGTAATGATGGAACCACTGCAAGGTGAGGGCGGTATTGTTTCACCAACTGACGAGTTTGCTCAGCAAGTTCGCGATTTATGTACTAAACACAATGCGCTACTTATTTTCGATGAAGTACAAACAGGTGTTGGCCGTACAGGTGACTTGTACGCATACCAAGGTTTAAATGTAGTACCTGATATTTTAACTTCAGCAAAAGCATTAGGCGGTGGTTTCCCAATTGGCGCAATGTTGACTACAACAGATATTGCACAGCATCTAAAAGTAGGTACTCATGGTTCTACTTACGGCGGTAACCCGCTTGCATGTGCTGTTGCCGAAGCCGCATTTGATACTGTTAACACACCCGACGTACTTGCCGGCGTAAAAGAAAAAGCAGCTTTATTTAACGAACTTCTTGCAGCGGTAAACGAAAAATACAACGTATTTAGCGAAATTCGCGGTAAAGGTTTGTTAATTGGTGCTGTTGTGAATGAGCAATACAAAGGCCGCGCTAAAGAGTTTTTAGTAGCCGGTACTGAACAAGGTCTAATGTCATTAGTGGCAGGTGCTGACGTTGTTCGTTTTACACCGTCTCTTGTTATCCCAGAAGCGGATATTCGCGAAGGTATGGCACGTTTTGAAAAAGCAGTTGCAAGCGTAGTAAACGCATAAGCTGTTTTAGCCAATTTACCGAGGGCAAACATTGTTTGCCCTACGAATTTTATTTACCGTTATTTATAAGGGAGCAAGCGGACTCATGATGATCCTTCGCCCAATCCAGCAAAATGATTATTCAGCATTACTGACAATCGCCCACGAATCGGGCCATGGTTTTACATCTTTGCCTTTAAACGAAGAGCTATTACAAAAGAAGATTGATCATTCAGTAAGCTCATTTGCTAAACAAACGTCACAACCCGGTGACGAAGGCTACTTGTTTGTTCTTGAAGATAGCGAAACAGGTGAAGTAGTAGGTACCTCGGCAATAGAAGCTGCTGTGGGCTTAGATGATGCGTTTTATCATTACCATTTAAGTAAAGTGATTCACTCTTCGCGCACACTAGACGTGTACAAAGCGGTTGATATTTTAACGCTATGTAACGACTACACTGGCGCAACAGAGCTGTGCACCTTATTTTTGAAAGACGGATATCGCAAAAACTGTAACGGCAAACTACTGTCTAAAGCACGCTTTATGTTTATTAAACAACACCAAGCACGCTTTGCAGAAACCGTTATTGCAGAAATGCGCGGTGTGTCTGATGAAAACGGCAATAGCCCGTTTTGGAAGTGGTTAGAAGAACACTTTTTCTCAATGGACTTCCCAACAGCAGATTACTTAACGGGTATTGGCCAAAAAGTATTTATTGCTGAACTGATGCCTAAATACCCAATTTACGTCAATTTATTGAGTAAAGATGCGCAAGCGGTAATCGGTCAAGTTCACAACAATACTCGCCCAGCGATTGAATTATTAAAAAGCGAAGGCTTCACGTTTAACGGCTACGTTGATATTTTTGACGCAGGTCCAACAGTTGAAGCAAAAGTAGATAATATAGCTACAGTACGTAACTCACACGACTTTATTGTTGAAATTGGTGAGCAAACGGGCGACACCATGGTGTTATTAGCAAACGACAAGCTCGAAAACTTCAGAGCGACCGTTGCATCAATGAGTTTCGACGAACGCGCTAAAACCATTGTGTTATCACAACAAGTAGCCGACGCCCTGCAATTACAAACGGGCGATACTGTTAGCGCAACCCCAGTTTAATTTAGGAGAAAGTATATGACTCATCCTGCACAATTTATTAATGGTCAATGGTCACAAGGCCAAGGCTCAGACTTTAACTCAGTAAACCCAGCAAATAACGATGTTATTTGGCAAGCATCATCAGCCACTGCAGAGCAAGTTGACGCAGCTGTTGGCGCTGCGCGTGAAGCGTTTTACGCATGGGCTGATAAAAGCTTTACTGAGCGTTTAGAAATAGTAAAAGCATTCGCAGTACAATTAAAAGAAAACAGTGAAGAGCTTGCAATCACTATTGCACAAGAAACAGGTAAGCCATTATGGGAAACACGCACTGAAGCGGGTGCGATGGTTGGTAAAATTGCCATTTCTGAAAAAGCATTTTTAGAGCGCACGGGCGATGTTGAAAATGCAATGCCATTGGGCCGCGCGATGATTCGCCACAAGCCACACGGTGTTGTAGCAGTATTTGGCCCGTATAATTTTCCGGGCCACTTACCAAACGGCCATATTGTGCCAGCGTTACTAGCGGGTAATACGGTTGTATTTAAACCGTCTGAACTAACACCAAAAGTGGCTGAGCTTACCCTTAAATTGTGGGAAAAAGCGGGTTTACCAGCAGGCGTTATTAACCTTGTACAAGGTGAAGTTGAAACGGGCAAAGCCCTTGCTGCTCATAAAGGCATTGATGGCTTGTTCTTTACCGGTTCATCGCGCACAGGCCATATTTTACATGAACAGTTTGCAGGCCAGCCGGGTAAAATTTTAGCTCTCGAAATGGGTGGTAATAACCCGCTTATTATTACTGATGTTGAAGATACTAAAGCCGTTGTTCACGATATTGTGCAATCAGCATTTATCTCTAGCGGTCAGCGTTGTACCTGTGCTCGTAAGTTATTTTTACCAACAGGTAGTAAAGGCGATGCAATATTAGAGCGCCTAATTACTGCAACTAAAGCCATTAAAGTAGGCAACTACGACGATGAAGATCAGCCATTTATGGGTTCAATGATCTCATCAGCGGCAGCAGCAGGTATGGTTAAAGCACAAAGCGAGCTTGTTGAGCTTGGCGGTAAGGTCCTTGTAGAACTAGAGCACACAGCAAATACAGGCTTTGTAACACCAGGTATTATTGAGTGTTCAGCAATTGGCGACTTCCCAGACGAAGAGCATTTTGGCCCACTTTTAAAAGTGTTCCGCTTTAACGACTTTGACAGCGCAATTGATAAAGCAAACGACACAAGCTTTGGTTTATCTGCGGGTTTACTTAGCGATAATGAAGCCGATTACGACCACTTTTTACGTCGTATTCGTGCCGGTATTGTTAACTGGAACCGCCCAATTACGGGTGCGTCTAGCGCTGCACCATTTGGTGGTATTGGCGCATCAGGCAATCACAGAGCAAGCGCGTACTACGCAGCTGACTACTGCGCATACCCTGTAGCTTCAGTAGAGCTTGAAAAAGTAGCCATGCCAGCAACATTAAGCCCAGGCTTAAAAATAGATTAAGTTAATAATACTTAATTAGTATAAAAGCAGCTTCGGCTGCTTTTTTTGTATGCTTAAATCACAAAGCTAGCAATCAACCGCGCTTTCTGCTTAAATCAGCGTAAGTAATATTATTAGGTGGTAAATATCATGGTTTTAGATAGGCAAGGGTACGATGATTTAATCATGTATCTAACTCAAAATTTAGCATTGTTTGAGAAGCCAGGTGTTATAAAACCAGGCGCTCCAACGGTAATGGAACTCATAGAAGATGTTATTGCCGCAAACGTCATGCTAATTTGTGAACAGCACACAAACCTTAACACAGAGCAACGCAGCTTAATTGTGCGTGAGGTTGATGGCATTGTTTACGACTTACAAGAAGTGCTTAGTAGCATTACGTCACAGCCAGTTACGGTTGAACAACATGAGTTTATTGACGAATTTGCAAGCTTAATTAAAAACCTCTTCGACAGCGCTGTTTCGCAGCAGTATTAATCCCCAATTTATAGCGCCGCGTATCGCATTTCGTTTGCAACTGCGGCCAACTTGCTTACAATCAAGAAAAATATTTTTGAGATAAAAACATGCAAGCAAATGTAAAATGGGTTGATGGCGACACATTCGTAGGTCGTTCTAATTCTAATCACAACGTTGTATTTGATACCGGTAGCGACAGTGCTGCACCTAGCCCAATGGAAATGGTATTGATGTCGGTTGGCTGTTGTTCATCGGTTGATGTTGTGGGTATTTTAAAAAAAGCCAAACAAGACTTTTCAGACGTTCAAGTACAATTAAGTGCCGAACGCGCCGAAACTGCTCCTCGCGTATTTACTAAAATCAATTTACATTTTGTTGTTACAGGCAAAAATGTGTCTGAAAAGCACCTTGCACGCGCTGTTTCTTTGTCTGCTGAAAAGTATTGCTCAGTAGCATTAATGCTTGATAAAACAGTAGAAATTACTCATAGCCATGAAGTTGTGCAAGAACAGGTAAAATAACGCTTTTTCCATAAGGAAAATTCGTATAAAATCCGCGAACTTTTCATTCTGCAGGTGCAGATTTCACTAATTTATAGGTTGGTTTATTATGAACAAACCCTTCGATAAACTTAAACTTCATGGCTTTAACAATTTAACCAAAAGTTTAAGCTTTAGTATTTACGATATTTGCTACGCAAAAACCGAGCAACAACGTAAAGAATATATTGAATATATCGATGAGCAGTACAGTGCAGATAGGCTAACCGACATTTTAGGTGAAGTTGTTGATATTATTGGTGCCAATATTTTAAATGTTGCACGCCAAGATTATGAACCACAGGGCGCCAGTGTAACTATTTTGGTTTCGGAAGAGCCTGTAGAAGAGCAGCAAAATTACGATGCTGACGAAGCACCAGGCCCATTACCTGACTCAGTGGTTGCACACCTAGATAAAAGCCATATTTGTGTACACACATACCCAGAAGCTCACCCTGATGATGGTATTTGTACATTCCGTGCTGATATTGAAGTATCTACGTGTGGTATTATTTCGCCGCTTAAAGCATTAAACTTCTTAATACATAGTTTAGAGTCTGACGTGGTAACGATTGACTACCGTGTTCGTGGTTTTACTCGCGACGTAAACGGCGTTAAGCATTATATTGACCACGCGATTAACTCAATTCAAAACTTCATGACAGACGATACCAAAGAAGCGTACCAAATGATGGACGTAAACGTGTATCAAGAAAACCTGTTCCATACCAAAATGATGTTAAAAGAAACCGACCTGAACACATACTTGTTTGGTCTTTCTACAACTGATTTATCGGATAATGAAGAAGAAGAGATTCGCTCTAAGCTAAACCGTGAAATGCAAGAAATATTCTATGGTCGTAACCTGCCAGAAACAGAATAATAGTCACGTTAGTTAAATAAAAACGGCGCTTATTAAGCGCCGTTTTTGTATGCGTTAATAAATATACCTATAAATCACTTACATCAGAGTTTAGGTTATTTAACAAGTAACAACTCGGTTTGTCGGCCGTTTAAGTACCACACGCCGGTTTTATCAAAAATAGCGTCTTCTTCTAACATTATGCGTATTTCTTTATTCCATGGTTTTATAAACACGGCATTGTTAAGCTCAATAGAGTAAGCGGTATTTAAATGCAGTGGGTAGTCGCCATCGCCGGGTACACCCTGTTGTGAATCCCACATACCCAGTGTGGTACCCGCAGCATGACCATGATAGCCAAGCGGGTGCGTATAAATAGTGGGTTTTAAACCTTGGGCAATGGCTTTTTCGCGAGCGGCTTTTAATACCTGATTACCCGTTTTACCTTCGCTAAATTCAGCGGTAAAAATGTCTTGGAGTTTATTGCCCTTTTTAAGCGCATCAACAAGGTAAGCGGGCGCATTGGTTTCGCCAGGCTTTAAAACATAGGCATGTTGTTGGGTGTCGGTATTTAAGCGTAAGTACGTAATACCAAAATCGACATGCAGTAAGTCACCCGCTTGAATAACGTTATCGGCGTAACCATTAGTAAAGCTGTCTTCGTGATCGAACGATTGGCTGTCGGCGCGTTGTATTGCAATACTTGGGTGAAACCATGTTTGCAGTTTTAACTCTTTTACGCGCTCTCTAAACCACCACACTAAATCGTCGCTGGTTGTTTTGCCCACCGTTATTACTTTGCTTGAAAAACCCTCGGCAATAATAGCGTGCGCAATAGCAACAATGTGTTTATACATGTCTATTTCTTGGGGAATACGCTGTTCTAACCAGGCAACTGCCAGCGGCTCGGCCGATATTATTTTATTTTTATAAGCGCTAGGTAAGTTGGCCATTAAGGTATTGTAATCGCCTAACACTAAGCCGTCGGCATGACCCCAATCGGTAGACGTATTGAGTGCAATGTTATCTGGATTGTAGCGTTCAATAATATCGTTCAGTGCTTGCCACTGGTTTGGCTGCGCCTTTTTGTCCCAGCCTTTTGTAAATACGTTACCTATTTTATAGGGCGCAATAGCGTAAGCATCCACATTGCCTTGTTCATTTAAGGCAAAGAGCAAAATGGTGGTACGCCTTGCCGATAACCAGGTTGCTGGCAGCATTGTTTTTAATATGGGATCTTCGTTGTATTCGCGGCTAATAAGCAGCCACATATCGATGTTGTGTTGCTTCATTAAGCTGGGCATTAATGTGTTTACCCTAAGCTCGGTTATATTATCTATAAACGCAGCGCGTTCTTTCATCGATAAAATAGCAGGCACGCCATCGGCCTTAGCTAAGGGACTTAAAACAAGCGTAGTAAGTAAGCTCACGCAAAGTAGGAGTTGTTTTGTAAGGTGCATAATTGTTTTATTTTTAGGCTAGTTAATTTATAACATGCCTTAATGGCAGCCATAAAAAAACATTTTGAGATAAACAGCACACAAAAAAGCCCAGCTAACTCGCCGGGCTTCAGCATGAATAGGGATATTATTTAATCATGCTGTAAATAAGTGCAAATACCGCAAGCGCACCTACCGCTAACACAAACAAAGTACTTAAACGGTTACGATACTTATGCAGAGCCGGTACTTTATAAACTGCAATCATAGGCATGATAAATAATATCATTGCAATAATAGGGCCCGACAGCTGATCCATCATATCGAGTATGCTTGGGTTTTTAACTGCACAAAACCAAATTGC
The DNA here is from genome assembly GCF_046535955.1 of Pseudoalteromonas sp. SIMBA_162. Classification (NCBI taxonomy): domain Bacteria; kingdom Pseudomonadati; phylum Pseudomonadota; class Gammaproteobacteria; order Alteromonadales; family Pseudoalteromonadaceae; genus Pseudoalteromonas; species Pseudoalteromonas sp. SIMBA_162. The sequence continues at coordinate 98,210 of NZ_JAWJBQ010000013.1, forward strand.
AAAAAACATAATAACTACGCCAATTTTATCTACCGTTTTAGCACCAAGCTGTGTTTGCTTAGTCACCAAACCTGTAAAGCTTTCGCGGGCTCCTAAAAAGTGACCTAAAAACGACGACGTAATGGCAATAAAGGCAACTAAAGGTCCAAGCGTCGCAATAAACGAGTTATGGGTAATGTTAGCAAGGTACGATAAAACCGAGACATTATCGGCTTTTGCTTGTGCCATCTGCTCACCTGTAAGCGACAGCACGCACGAAAATACAAACAGCAATACAAACACAATTAACAGTAAGCTTGTGCGCTTTAAAATGGCTTCTGATTTGCGTGTAGCAAGGTCGTCATAGTGTTCGCGTTGTATATGCACAAAGCTTGAAATAGCCGCTGCATGGCTAAACGAAAACACAATAATAGGAATAGATAACCACAGCGTTTTACCAAAGCTGCCCACTTCAGGTAGGCTCATGTCTGGCATTTGCCAGCTAGGGATTAAATACAAGGATAAAAAAAACAAAATACCCACAAGCGGGTACACCAAAATAGAAAACGCGCGCAGCATTAGGCGCTCGCCACCCATCATTAGGCTTATCATACCGGCTACCAAAATACCCGAAAGCACTATGCGTGGCGGCGATTCCATACCCAGCTGGTTTACCATAAAGCTGTCTACCGTGTTGGTTAAGCCTACACCGTAAATAAGCAAAATAGGGAATATAGATAAAAAGTATAACAATGAGATTAATCGCCCAGCATTAACGCCAAAGTGTTCTTCAACTACATCGGTAAAATCGGCATGCTTATTTTTAGACGATAATACAAAGCGTGCTAAACCACGGTGGGCTAAAAAGGTCATCGGAAACGCTAAACACGCCATAATAATCAGCGGCCAAAAACCGCCAATACCAATGTTAATAGGTAAAAATAAAATACCCGCACCAACGGCGGTACCAAAAAGGCTTAAGGTCCACTGCGTATCGTGCAGGTTCCATTTAGATTTAGCGTTTGAATTTGCACTTGAATGCGTGTGTGTTGATGCATTTGAATGCGTTGCATCTAAAGGTGTTGTCATGTGTGTGTGCCGTCCATTATTTATAATAATAACCGCGCCGAAGGATATAGTTTTTGGCCCACTTTTTCATGTTTTTAGCGCCCTAGAGGCGCAATTAACTGCGTTAAAATAGCCCCCAAGTGTCATGAATACGAAACAGCGGTGTAAAAGTAAACAAAGCCAGCACAAGGTGTTTAAAAATGTAGTAATGACACGCTTTACTATTTCTAGCACAGCAAAATAACGCTCTAAAATATAATATTTATAATTGGCAAACACTTACACGGTTTGTTATTAATAGGCGTTCATAAAATAAGGATGTTTTCATACAAAAATGGTGAAAGTGTTCTTTTGTTAAATTGTTACCTACTCAATTTATACTGTGGAGTGATATGAAACTTTTCATTTTTATAGCATTAGCCTTTTACTGCATCGGTTCCTATGCAGTGGTCATGAGACATGATGTTCCAATAGACAGTTATCGTGTTGAAAAAATACCAGAATATATTGTCGATATGCCACAGGAAGGCCATGGAGTCCTTATTGCTGAAAAATGGGTAGTCACAGTAGCGCATACTATCTTTCACGACTATGCAGGGTCTAAGCTAAACGTCGGTTCGAAACAATATGAAATTGAAAAAGTATATATCCATCCGGAATATGTTAAACCTAGCAACAATATACTTAGTGGCGACTTAGCGCCGCTTATGCAAGTTTTGGAATCAAGCAGTGATATTGCTTTAATAAAACTATCCACCCCTGTTTTAGACATTAAGCCAATTTCAATTTATTCAAAATCTGACGAAAAAGGCAAAGTCATAACTGTATTCGGTAAAGGTGCTATGGGAAATGGATTATCAGGTGAAAATTTAGATACTAAATATTTATATCAGCCAAATAAATTTCAAAATGTTGTAGAAAGCGCAAATGGCAAATGGCTGACATTCAAATTTGACTCACCGCACAACGCGCTCCCTCTAGAAGGGATGCATGGTTCTGGAGATAGCGGGGGCGCCTCTATCATTTATCAAAGCGGTGAACCCTCCCTAGTGGGATTGTCTAGTTGGCAATTTGCAACTGGAGATATTTCGGCATTTAAAGGCGGTTTATATGGTACAACTGCTTATCAAACTAGAATATCTAGTTACTACAATTGGATTACAGATGTTGTGGGCCGCTAACAAACCAAAAAATAATAAATAATAAATAATAGGGTTGTGCCTCTCTCTATGACTTACATCTATAACCCATAACAAGAAACACCCCAACTAAGGAATAAACCGATGATAAAGTATTTATTAATTTTATTGTTTTTAACACCTATTCAAGCATTTGCTGGAAAGTATGCAAATCAAGCTAATGAGAATCCATTTCATAATGGGGAGTTAAACGCAAAATATGAAGGAGAGGCAACAGCTTTAGGGGGAACAGTATTAGAACATATTACAGTAAACAACAATAACTTGTACTTGTTGGATTTAAAAACTCCATCTATCAACAATATTTGGGTAACGAGTTTTGTAAAAGCTCAAGGTAAAGAGGTAGTTGAGGTGGGTGATAATGTTATTTTTAAAGGTTATATTTCTACTGCCTCTAGTCTAGATGAAACTGAAGAGCTAGAAAATTCTATTCAATCTAAGACACTATTAATGGCGATATATGCTTTGAACAAAGGCAAGTAAAGCAAAATTGAAAGGCTTTCTGTGGCTTTAATATAAGTATCTGAAACCTTATCTAGCTTACATTTTACATCGGCATGTGAATGACTATGTATTAACAGGGAATATATGGCAGACCAAGAAATAAGACAATTTATTGAGGATATACAATCTAAGTTTCCAGATGTCATACCGTTAATGGATAAACACGAAGAATGTGAATTCGCTTTTCGCATGGAGGAGTTCGCAAATTTAACAACGTTTGCATTCAACGAACAGAAAAACGCCGACGGCCTAAAGCATTTGTCGTATATGAATCTAAAACTAGAGACTGCAAGCCCTGCCGAGTTTGAATACATAGATACCTATTATGTTGAGCACTTGTTTTGGAAAGCGACTCCCATCGGAATTGAAATGGGTTGGCCACTTGTTCCCGATAAACTAAAAAAGCTGTACTTAAATTTTCATGGGCAAGCGCCTCAAATACGTTGAGTATTGGTAAAGGTTGTTCTTATTTGTTTTTATTTAAAAATTAAAACATGTTCCGAAAAGTTGTTAAGTAGGCGCTATTGTTCTGAACTTAATGAGAGATTTTTATTAAACTCCGTTATACTTCTTACAATTGAATATGCCAAATGAAGTAAATAGGCCGCTAACAGCAATGAGCACAGACATTCTTTTTCATACTATTTTTCCGCACGAAACCAGTCAAACATGGGTTGTATTTGTCCATGGCGCTGGGGGAAGTTCGGCAATTTGGTTTCGTCAGCTCAAAGCTTATAAAAAAGAATACAATGTATTGTTGCTAGATCTTCGTGGTCACGGTAAATCAAATAACTTAGTACAAAATTTTGTTGATAATAATTATTCGTTTAATAACGTCTCTAAAGATATTATTGATGTGTTAGACCATAACAATATCACCAGCGCACACTTTGTTGGTATTTCATTGGGCACAATACTCATTCGCAATATTGCAGAAATTGCGCCGCAATATGTTTCTAGCATGGTGCTAGGTGGCGCGGTAACCCGCTTTAATACTCGCAGCAATACCTTGGTTTATTTAGGTAATACGTTTAAGCACTTCTTGCCGTATATGTGGCTATACCGTTTATTTGCTTTTATTATGATGCCCAAAAAGCGCCATAAAGAATCTCGGCTTTTGTTTGTTCGTGAAGCAAAACGTTTGTGCCAAAAGGAGTTTATAAAATGGTTTAAATTAGCCATGGATGTAAACCCCTTAATGCAGTATTTCAAAGAAAAAGACATCGATATCCCCATTCTTTACATTATGGGTAAAGAAGATCATATGTTCCTTGGCCCTGTTAAAGAAATGGTTAAACGCCATAAAAATAGCGTACTGCAAACTATTCACCATTGCGGCCATGTTTGTAATGTGGAACGCCCAGACTTATTCAACCAGCACTCGCTTGCGTTTATCGCCCAGCAAAATCGTTAAGGGTTGTTGCTTTTAAAAAGTGTGCAATGAGGGGTAAGTACTTAGTAAATTGGATTAGATCATTCTTTTTGGCTTTCGTCCTAAACTAAAAACAAGACCTAAAGTAATAAAACCCAACACGCCATAGCTCCCGTCAATTCTTACTTTATTTTATAGTTTTTTAGATTTTATCTGAGTAGGTGTGGCAACGGATATCTAGAAGCTTGAGTGTCCTTACTTATTAGGTTTATTTAATTAATAATTATTACTTAACTAATTAAGGGGGAATAGTATGAGTAATAATTCAATAAAGTGGTATGAGCAACCAAGTGGTATATTAGCTTTAAATATTTTAGGTAGCATAGTTGCTGCTCTCATTTTTACATTAATATTTTAAAGGTTGGCTATGAAGAGTAAATATCTAGATATTAATAAGCAAACTATTAATGAATTAGAGGACGCGTGGGAGTACCTTAATAAACATTTTTATAATGAGTTAAATTTAGAAAGCAGTCGCCCTTTAGAGTCGGAAAACCCACTTGGTAAACTTGCATATTTCATGGAATTTGGGATTTACCCACCACCTGAATTACTTCTAAAAATATCAGAGATTTATGAAGTGTATATGTTACAAGCTGGTAAAGTTGATCTTGAAGAATCATTTTATGGAAAGCCCATTAAAGGCATTGGAAACTTTTCTGGGCGAGAAGCAAAAAAGCAAGACGTTAAATTTTTAGAGATGACGTTATCTATGGAAGCTATTAGTAAGAAAAAACGTTCGCAATATGAAGTAGCTGAAGAATATTTGAGAGCTAAAGGCTCAGACGAAGATCCTGAACACTTATTAAGAAAGTTGCGAAGATACAGAAATAAGCCTGCTAATTAAAGCATACAACAAGCGCTTTATACTAGACGATGGTTTCCTCGATGTGTAGTGGTAACCTATAGATAATTTACAGAGCTAAAGCTATCACTTATCTTGCTGACAACTGATAGCTCTTAACTTTTATTCTTCTATCGCACTTACAATAAAATACGGATTTAAGTACTCATCTTTGGTGTTATAAATAAGCGGGCTGCCATCAAGCTTAGTGACTTTTGCACCGGCTATTTCGGCGATTGCATGGCCTGCGCCGGTATCCCATTCACAGGTTGGGCCTAAGCGCGGGTAAATATCGGCGCTGCCTTCGGCTACTAAACACAGTTTTAGTGAGCTGCCTTTTGAGACCATTTCTACGTCATCAAAGCGTTTTACAAATTCGGCTAAATCGGGTGATGGGTGCGAGCGGCTGCCTACAACACGTATTAAACCTTTGTTAGGCTTGGTAGTTACTTTAAGTTCTATGCGCTCATCGCCCGTGTCTTTAAACGCGCCAATGGCATCGCTTGCAAGGTACGATACGCCAAGTGCAGGGGCATCAACAACCGCGAGTACCGGTTTTCCGTTTTCTATTAGGGCAATGTTTACGGTAAATTCGCCGTTCTTTTTAATGAACTCTTTGGTACCGTCGATTGGATCGACTAACCAGTAGCTTTTCCACGTTTGGCGAATCGCCCAGCTTATGTCGGCGTTTTCTTCACTAAGGATGGGGATGTCGGGCGTAAGCTGAAGTAGCCCCGCTACAATGACCTTATGAGCTGCTAAGTCGGCGTCGGTTACTGGGCTTTCATCGGCTTTGTATTCAACGTTAAAGTCCTTTTCGTAAATCCCCATAATGGCTTTGCCTGCGGTGCGGGCAAGGATGAGGGTTTCTTCTAGCAGTTCGGTTTGGTTCATTGGGGCTAACCTATTATATGCGTTTGTTTTAGATACGTTATCAGTTGGGCAACCGATTGGTCTAGGGTGTTTTTACTTGTATCTAAAATTATTTCAGGCTTTGTGGGTACTTCGTAGTTTGAGTCGATGCCAGTAAAGTGTTTTATCTCTCCTGCGCGTGCTTTTTTGTATAGCCCTTTTGGATCGCGGCTTTCGCATACGTCAAGCGGAGTATCTATAAATACCTCAATAAACTCTCCGTCATCTACTAAATTGCGCACCATGTCCCGTTCAGCTCTAAAAGGCGATATAAACGCAGTAAGTACTAACAAGCCTGCGTCGGTCATTAGTTTTGCGGTTTCGCCTACACGGCGAATGTTTTCTATGCGGTCTTCATCGCTAAAGCCTAGGTCTTTACATAAGCCGTGGCGTACGTTGTCGCCATCGAGCAGGTAAGTGTGTACGCCTTGCTGATTAAGCGCCGCTTCGAGTGCGTTGGCTACGGTGCTTTTACCCGAACCTGAAAAACCGGTAAACCATAAAATAGCCGGCTTATGTTTTTTTTGCTCGCTACGTTGTGCTTTAGTGGTTGCGTAGTTATGCCAAACTATATTTTCATCCATAGTGATGTGTCTCTTATGCTGTTTGCGCCAGTATTAAAAAGGAAATACCAGCGGGATCAGGGTTAATACCGTGATTGAATAAATAATAGAAAGGGGCAAGCCCATAACAATGTAATCTTTTAAGCGATAATTACCCGCGCTATACACCATTAAATTTGTTTGATACCCAAATGGCGATATAAAACTTGCCGATGCGCCAAAAGCAACCGCCATAATAAAGGGTAGCGGGTCTACATTAAAGCCAACAGCTAATGAGTAAGCAACCGGAAATGAAAGTGCCGCTGCTGCATTATTTGTAATAAGTTCGGTAAATAGTACGGTCATTAAAAATATGGCTATAAATGCGCCGTAAGGACCAAAGTCGCCAAGTACCATAAATAGCGCACTCGATATTTGCCCAGCAAGCCCCGTGCCTATCATTAATTTTGCAAGCCCAATGGCGCTACCAACTACAACAAGTAACTCAAGCGGGAATCGGCGTTTGATTTCGTTTAGCTTTATGGTGCCGCTGAGCATTAAGCCAATAAGTAATACCAATAAGCCTTTTACTAACGGCACTACCCCAAAAATACTTAAACCCAATACACCCGCAAAGCTGAGTAATACAATATTAGATTGTTTGGGCGCAAGGTGGGTTTGTAAATCAAGGCCTGAAATATATACAAACTCACGCTTTAAATTAGGTAGGCTGTAAAAGTTTTTGCCGGGTGCCAAAATAAGTGAATCGCCTGCTTGTAATTGTACTTGGCCAAGGCCGCCTTGAAGGCGGTCGTGCCCACGGCGAATAGCAATAACAGCAGCGTGAAACTGCTCGCGAAAACGTATTTCTTTTACGGTTTTGCCTATAAATTTAGACGACTGACTTACGACCACTTCAACTAAGTGTTCTATGTCTTTTTCGTGGTTATCGTGTACTACTTTTAAACCATCAAAGCGGGTTAATAGGGGGACTGATTTAATGTCGCCTACAAATAATAAAATGTCGTTTTGTTGAATAATTTGCTGAGGCGTTACTGCGCATATGCGTTCGTTATTACGAATTATCTCAGCTAGGAACAAGTCTTTTAAATCGCGTAGGCCGTTTTCTTCTACTGTGCGACCTATTAATTTTGAGCCTGTTTGTACTTTACCTTCAAGGTAAAAAGGAACAACTTCCTGATCGCTTTTGCCGTTGTCAGGCAAGTATTTAAGCATCACCAAAATAGTAATAAGGCCAATACTAAGCGCGCCTAAACCCACTAAGGTAAAGTCGAAAAAGCCCAGTGGCTGCATACCTGCATCTACCGCAAAGCCGTTAACAATGAGGTTTGTTGAAGTACCTATGAGTGTAATGGTGCCACCTAAAATAGCAGTGTACGACAGCGGTAATAATAGCTTTGAGGGTGAATGGTTTGGGTTATCTTTTATTGCGGTAATGAGTGAGGCAACCACCGCCGTATTATTAGTAAACGACGATAAAAATGCCGTAGAAATCCCCAGCTTTGTTACCGACTTAACTAAGCTACCTTTAGATAACGACATGGATAGCTTTTGAATTAACGTGGTTTTTTCGATTGCAATCGACACTAATACGAGGAGCACTAAGGTAATAAGTGACGGATTGGCGTAGTTAACTAGCATGTTTTCAAGGTCAATAAGCCCGGCTAAGTAGCTGGTGCCAATAGCGCTTACAAATAACCATGCTGGATTAATGCGGGTGCCAAAAAGGCACCCGACTAAGGTAAGCATTATGCCTGTTAAAACTAGCTGCTCTACCATGCTTTATTATTCCTAACAGACATTAATAAACTTACAGTTTCGAAATATCAAGCGCTTGCCAATGCGGGAAGTGCTTGCGTACTAAGCTATTAAACTCAACTTCAAACTCACTGAAATCGCTTTTGCTTTTTTCGCTTTGTAGTACGTGTTCAATCATACCGGCTGCTACCGTTAAGTTAGATAAACGGTCAATTAGAATGAAAGAGCCTGTTTCGTGGTTATTGTGGTACTCGTCGGCCAAAATAGTTTCGGTTAGCTCAAGCGTTACAATAGCAATTTCGTTTAGCTGTAATGAATCGGCAGAGCCATGTTCAAGCGTGTTTACATCAATAGTGTGGTCAATCTTTTTAACCACAGCCGATGTGTTTTTGCTGCCTAGTTTTAGGTTGTAGTTTTTACCTAGCACTAATGGCGATTCGTGCATCCATACAATTTTAGCCTGAAGCTGATTAGTAACAGCGGCAGTTGAACTTGCCGGTACGATTACGTCGCCGCGGCTAATGTCTATTTCACTGTTTAGCGTAATAGTAATTGCTTGGCCTGCTTCTGCTGTGTCTAGGTTGCCATTAAAAGTGACAATTTCTTTAATGCTTGATGTTTTACCCGAAGGTAATACTTTTACAGCGTCGCCTACTTGTAGCTTGCCCGATGCTAATGTGCCCTGAAAACCACGAAAGTTTAAGTTAGGGCGTATTACATATTGTACGGGTAAACGTGCTTCAAAACCGGTATCGGTTTGTGCCGCTGGCGAGTCTTCTAAAAGCTCAAGCAGTGGTTTGTCGGTGTAATACGGTGTATGTGCAGAGCGCGTTACTACGTTGTCGCCTTTAAGTGCCGACATAGGCACAAACTTGATGTTTGTTACATTTAGTTGCTCAGCAAATTTAAGGTAATCGGCTTTGATTTTTTCATAAACGGTTTCGTCAAAATCAACGATATCCATTTTATTAATGGCTACAACAAACTGTTTAATACCTAGCGAGTCACAAATAAAGCTATGGCGTTTAGTTTGTACTTGCACGCCGTAACGCGCATCAACCAAAATAATGGCGACATCGCTTGTTGATGCACCCGTTACCATGTTGCGTGTATATTGCTCGTGCCCTGGTGTGTCGGCAATAATAAATTTACGCTTAGCCGTTGAAAAGTATCGGTACGCTACGTCAATGGTAATGCCTTGCTCGCGTTCAGCTTGTAGGCCATCTACTAGTAATGCAAGGTCAAGATCTTCACCTGCGTTACCTACTTTTTCGTTGTCTTTGTGAAGGGCTGCTAGCTGATCTTCATAAATTTGGTGGCTGTCGTGTAATAGGCGGCCAATCAGTGTTGATTTACCGTCGTCTACACTGCCACAGGTAAGCATGCGCAATAAGCTTTTGTCTTGTTGACGTGCTAGGTAGGCGTCTATGCCTATTTCTTTTACTTCGTTAAATGTATCGTTATTTTGGCTAGACATTAGAAATACCCCTCACGTTTTTTCTTCTCCATTGAGCCTGCTGAGTCATGGTCAATAACGCGGCCTTCGCGTTCTGATGATGTAGATAGCAGCATTTCTTCAATAATTTCGGTTAGTGTACTGGCTGTAGATTCAACGGCGCCGGTTAGTGGGTAACAGCCTAATGTACGAAAACGGACCGATTTCATTTGTGGTACTTCATCTTCTTCAAGTGGCATACGTTCGTCATCAACCATGATAAGTGTGCCGTCACGTTCAACTACAGGGCGCTCTTTAGCTAGGTAAAGCGGAACCATTTCGATGTTTTCTTGATAAATGTATTGCCAAATATCAAGCTCAGTCCAGTTAGATAACGGGAATACACGAATGCTTTCACCTGGGTTTACTTGACTGTTATAAGTATTCCAAAGCTCTGGACGTTGGTTTTTTGGATCCCAACGATGGTGCTTGTCGCGGAACGAGTACACACGTTCTTTTGCACGTGATTTTTCTTCGTCGCGGCGAGCGCCACCAAAGGCTGCATCAAAACCGTATTTGTTAAGAGCTTGCTTTAACCCTTGGGTTTTCATTATGTCGGTATGCTTACCAGAGCCATGAGTAAAGGGGCCAACGCCCATTGCTAAGCCTTCTGGGTTTTTGTGTACCAGTAGGTCAAAGTCGTACTCTTTTGCTATTCGGTCGCGAAATTCAATCATTTCACGAAACTTCCAGTCGGTGTCTACGTGTAATAACGGAAACGGAATTTTTGCAGGGTAAAACGCTTTACGCGCTAAGTGCAAAAGTACCGACGAGTCTTTACCAATTGAGTAAAGCATTACTGGGTTTTCAAACTCAGCGGCGACTTCGCGCATGATTTTGATACTTTCAGCTTCAAGTTGCTGAAGATGAGTTAAAGCCATTGTTAGTCGTCCTACTAAAATGATTAAAAGTTATAAAATTAAATTTGGTTACTAATTTGCTATATCGGTTAACGGTTGCGCATAGCTACTTGTTTGGTTGTTTTGCCCAAACCATGCAAGCTGCGAGTGTAGGGCGGCTACTTCACCAATAATAAGTAATGCTGGCGATACAATGCTGTTGCGTTCAATTAAATCGGCAAGCTCGCCTAATTGGCCTGTTACTACACGTTGATTTTTGCGCGTGCCATTTTCGATCACGGCAACTGGCGTGTCGGCTTTACGGCCATGCTGTAATAGTTCTGCTTGAATGTGTGGTGACTTAATTACGCCCATATATATAGCAAGTGTTTGGTTTGGTTTAGCCAGTGATTGCCAATCAAGTTCTTGGCCGTCTTTTTTACAGTGCCCTGTTACAAACTGAATAGCTTGGGCATGATCGCGATGCGTAAGCGGAATACCTGCATACGCACTACACCCTGCTGCAGCTGTGATGCCCGGTACTATTTGGTAATTTACCTTGTTGGCAGCCAATACTTGTACTTCTTCACCGCCGCGGCCATAAATAAAGGGATCTCCTCCTTTAATTCGGCATACTTTTTTACCTTGTTTAGCTAGGTCAACCAACATTTGGTTAGTATCTTCTTGAACAACACTATGATCGCCTAAGCGTTTACCAACACAAATTAGGTCTGCATCACGACGAACAAGCTCCATAATTTCGTCAGACACTAAAAAGTCGTAAACAACGACATCAGCCTGTTGCATAAGTTGCAGTGCTTTAAGTGTTAAAAGTTCTGGGTCGCCAGGACCTGCCCCTACCACATAAACTTCGCCCTCGGGCTCGGCTTTAGCGTCTAGCATTTGTTCAAGTTGTTGCTCAGCACCTTGGGTGTCGCCGGTTTGTACTTTACTCACAACTGATGAGTCGAACACGCCTTCCCAAAATTGGCGGCGGTCAGAAAAGTGCTTAAAGCGCTGTTTTACTTTATCTCTAAAGCCACCCACCAATGTAGCAAGTGGGCCAATGTGTTGTGGTATTAATGTCTCTAACTTTTCGCGTAGACGGCGCGCCAGTACAGGGGCTGTTCCCGCACTCGAAATAGCAATTGTAATAGGGTTACGGTCAACAATAGAAGGAAATATAAACGTACATTTAGGTTGATCATCAACCACGTTTACAAACACATTGCGAGCATTGGCAAGCTCAAACACCGTGTTGTTAACTTCGTCTCGATCGGTTGCTGCAATAACTAGCATTTTTCCGTCTAGGTGTGATTCGTCAAAGTAAGCGTCTATTAGGGTCACTTCGTTGTGTTGTGCGTGTTCTTTCAATTCGTCACAAAACCAAGGCGCCACTAAGGTTACTGCAGCACGGGCTTTTAAAAACGCGCGACACTTGCGTAATGCGACCTCTCCACCGCCAACAACCAATACAGGTTTGTTGTCGAGTTTGGTAAAGATAGGTAAATATTGCACGTTGGTAACACCCCTAAACAATTTTATAAAACGCTTTAATCTGTTGCGCAGAATATAGCGGCTATGTGTAAGTAAAAAATAATTAAAACCAAGTTGATATAACCAAAAGTTATATTGGGTAGCGGTTTTAAGCCTAAGACTGAGTTAACAAGGGATTGCGACTAGTTACAAGTAAAATAATAAGCTTAGAGTGTTTGGTTATGAGCTATAGCGAGTTTTTTTTAATTTGTTAATATGAGGCATATTAATTTTACCCAAGCAGGGCAAGGGAGTCCGTATGACAAAACAACAAGACGCATTACTCGCAGTAGAGCTTATGGATTTAACTAGCTTAAACACCAGCGACACTACAAATGACATTCAAGCTCTGATCAATAGTATTAGGCCTGCACTAGGCACGCCAGCTGCGGTGTGTGTGTATAGTGATTTTGTAGACGATGCAAAAATAGCGCTTGCTGCACGAGAGCTTAGCCACGTTAAAGTAGCAACGGTGACTAACTTTCCAACGGGTGACGCCCTGCTGAGCGATGTGATAAACGAAACACTCATAGCCATTGAGCGCGGCGCAGATGAAATCGACCTTGTTATCCCCTATAAAAAATTAACGGCAGGGGATACGCAAGCCACGCTTAAGTACATAAGTGAAAGTAAAAAAGCGTGCGGCACTAAAGCTCAGCTAAAAGTAATTTTAGAAAGCGGCGAGCTAAAAACAGAGTCGTTGATTGCTCAAGCGACCGAACTGGCTATTAAAGGCGGCGCTGATTTTGTAAAAACGAGTACAGGCAAAGTCGCTATAAATGCGACGCTTGAGTCAACTAAGGTAATGTTAACAACCATTAAAAATTCAGGTAAACGTGTTGGTTTTAAAGCTGCCGGCGGTGTTAAAACGGTGGCGGATGCCAGTGAATATTTAGCACTAGCCCGTTCAATAATGAGCGATGACTACCTTCAAGCCACCACATTTAGGTTTGGTGCTTCAAGCCTATTAAGCGATGTATATAAAGTATTAGAGAAATAAAGGACAAATAATGAGAGCAAGAAATTCAGGGATGCAAAGTTTGGTTAATAATTTAGTTAAAGGTGCCTTTGTTGTTGGTGTAATTGGGTTTGGATTAACCGCATGCACTAACCCAAGTACGCCAGCGGGTGAAGAGGGCTATGTTTACGAAAAACCACGAGTATTTGGTGAAGGTGGTTACCAAGGCACCATGATAGGGCCTGCTAATTATGGTATGTCGTTACTGCGGAATGAAGTGGTAAACATAGATATGCGGCCCAATACGTATACCGAAACATTTAGAATATTAGCTAATGATGATTTAAACATAAAATTTGATTTTCATGCTGTGATTGCCATTCAAAGTGGTTCAGTGCAAACCGTTGTTGAACAATATGGAGCAGAAAACTGGTACAAACGTTTTGTGCGTGAAACGTTCAGAACTTACGTAAGAGATACGGTGCAGAAATATGACAGTGGTGAACTTAAAACAAACCGCGAAAAAATAGCCCAAGAGGTCACACTGCGTTTACAAAATTATTTATCAACCACCCCCTTTAAGCTTGCCAATGTGGTTGTAGGTAATATTAACTACCCCGATATTGTTGCTAATGCGGTAGAGAAAAAACTAGCTGCGCAGCAGTTACTTGCTGAAAAAGAAACACAAAAAGAAATTGCGCGTAAAGATGCAGAAATACGTGTTGAAGAAGCAAAAGGTATAGCGCAGGCACAAAAAATTATTAACGCTACGCTTACGGCTAATTATTTACAACATGAAGCCATAAATGCGCAAATAAAAATGGCCGAGTCGCCAAACCATACAACGGTTTATATTCCTGTGGGTAATAATGGCGTGCCACTTGTTAAAGGGGCGAATTAAGCCTTTTTAATATTAAGTACTTAATTGTTTATAGAGATTTTGCATTGCGGGTATCTTTTAGGCTTGTGTAAATGATTTGCGTAAGTATAATAGGCATCCACTTTGCAGGGGCGTAGTTCCAATTGGTAGAACAGCGGTCTCCAAAACCGACGGTTGGGAGTTCGAATCTCTCCGCCCCTGCCAATTTACTCATTAATATGAGTAAGTCTGGGGTTAAAAATCGGTTTAAATAAGTCTGTTTTTAAGTTTAGATTTTAATGGATTAACCCTGCCGGCGTGTAGGGTTGTTGTGTCTGTAGTTAAGGTAATAATATTATGAGCACGAATGTAGAAACACCATCAAGCGGGATGGAGTCAGTGAAGTGGTTAGTAGCAATCGCGCTACTTGCAGGCGCAGTTGTTGGTAACCATATGTATGCAGATCAGTCTGTATTACTACGTGCTATCGGCGTTGTTGTTGCAATAGCGGCCGGATTAGCCATTGCCTCACAAACTTTTAAGGGACGTACTTTCCTTGCTTTTGCTAAAGAAGCGCGAATTGAAGTACGCAAAGTTATTTGGCCTACGCGTCAAGAAACTACCCACACGACATTAATTGTAATGGTTGCAACCGTGATTATGGCACTTATCCTTTGGGGATTAGATGGCATTTTATTCCGCGCTGTTGGCTTTTTAACTGGATTGGAGATCTGATCCCATGTCGGATGAGAACAAAGAAATTAAATTACGTTGGTACGTAGTACAAGCATTTTCTGGTTATGAAAAGCGTGTAGCTCAAACGTTAACTGAACACATTAAAATCGAAGGTCTTGAAGAGAGCTTTGGTGAAATATTAGTACCAACTGAAGAAGTGGTTGAGATGCGCGCAGGTCAAAAGCGTAAATCTGAGCGTAAATTCTTTCCAGGCTACGTACTAGTACAAATGGATATGAATGACGCTAGCTGGCACTTAGTAAATAGCACTGAGCGTGTAATGGGCTTCATTGGCGGTACATCTGACCGTCCAGCGCCAATTAGCTCTAAAGAAGCTGATCGTATTCTTAACCGTTTACAAGAAAATGCTGAAGCACCTAAGCCTGCTACATTATTCGAACCAGGTGAAGTGGTACGCGTAACTGACGGTCCATTTGCAGACTTCAGTGGTGTAGTTGAAGAAGTTGACTACGAAAAAAGCCGCGTTAAAGTATCTGTACTTATTTTTGGTCGTTCTACGCCAGTTGAACTTGAATTTGGTCAAGTTGAACAAGATAAGTAATTGATTAAAAAAGCTTCACTGCTGAAATTTTAAATTTTGGCACGAAGCTTGAAAAAGGCCGCTGATTATCTTATAATCAGCGGCCTTTTTGTATAAAGGTAAAAATTTATTTTTACAGTACAAAAAGTACGAAACCAATTTTTAAACTGGGAAGCCGTTAGAGTACGCGTCCTCGCGCGCACAAGGCTAAGACCCACCAAATGAGGTATTTATAATGGCTAAAAAAGTTGAAGCTCTAATCAAGCTACAAGTTGCCGCTGGTATGGCTAATCCTAGTCCTCCAGTAGGTCCTGCACTAGGTCAACACGGTGTAAACATCATGGAATTCTGTAAAGCGTTTAACGCACGTACAGAGTCTATCGAAAAAGGCGCTCCAGTTCCTGTAGTGATCTCTGTTTACGGTGACCGTTCATTTACGTTCGACATGAAAACGCCACCTGCTGCTTACTTACTTAAGAAAGCTGCTGGTATCAAGTCAGGCTCAGGCCGTCCTAACACTGACAAAGTAGGCACAGTAACTCGTGCTCAACTTGAAGAGATTGTTGAGACAAAACGAACTGACCTTACAGCTGCCGATATGGACGCAGCGGTTCGCACTATCGCAGGTTCTGCGCGTGCGATGGGCTTGAACGTAGAGGACTAAGAAATGGCTAAATTAACTAAACGTATGCGTACTATCCGCGAAAAAGTGGAAGTAACTAAAGATTACGAAATCAATGAAGCAGTTGCTCTTTTAAAAGAGTTAGCGACAGCTAAATTCGTAGAAAGTGTTGACGTTGCTGTTAACCTTGGTATCGATGCTCGTAAATCTGACCAAAACGTTCGTGGTGCAACTGTACTACCTAACGGTACTGGTCGTGACGTTCGCGTTGCAGTATTCACACAAGGCGCTAACGCAGAAGCTGCGAAAGAAGCCGGTGCTGAATTAGTAGGTATGGAAGATCTTGCTGAGCTAGTTAAAAAAGGCGAGATGGATTTTGACGTTGTTGTTGCATCTCCAGACGCTATGCGTGTTGTTGGTCAACTAGGTCAAATCTTAGGTCCACGTGGTCTAATGCCAAACCCTAAAACTGGTACTGTAACACCTAACGTTGCAGAAGCAGTTAAAAATGCTAAAGCTGGTCAAGTGCGTTACCGCAATGACAAAAACGGCATCATCCATACTACTATTGGTAAGGTTGATTTCACAGCTGAGCAACTTCAACAAAACCTTGAAGCTCTAATTGTTGCACTTAAGAAGGCTAAACCTTCTCAAGCTAAAGGTGTTTACTTGAAAAAAGTAACTATCTCTACAACAATGGGCGCAGGTGTTTCTGTTGACCAAGCTACTTTAAACACAGTAGTTGCTTAATTTAGTGTTTACATGGCACGAAATTTGTACTATAATTTCGCGCCATTTTGTTGATTAATTTATTAATTAGCAAAATAAAGAATTCGGGTTGAAGTCCATAATTTCGGTGCGCCTCTGGCAAAGCGATAAATTGGGCTTCCGTCCAAGACCGTAGGCGGCTTAGGCCTTAATTTTACCTACGTAGACGGTGTAGACCCCAGATAGATTTTTCCTAATCCTTCTGGCTCTCGCCGTAAAAAGCATCTCTACCTTTTTGGTAGGGAAGAGTAGAACAGGGGAAACCGATTGTCGGTAACCCCATTAAACCAGGAGTAACACCCATGGCTTTAAATCTTCAAGGCAAAAAAGCAATAGTTGCTGAAGTCAACGAAGCAGCCAATGGTGCTCTATCTGCAGTTGTTGCAGATTCTCGTGGTGTAACAGTTGGCGCAATCACTGCCCTTCGTAAAGAAGCTCGTGAAGCTGGTGTATGGATGAAAGTTGTTCGTAACACTTTAGCAAAACGTGCTCTTGAAGGAACAGATTTTGAGTGTCTTTCTGATTCATTTGTTGGTCCAAGCTTAATCGCTTTCTCATCAGAGCACCCAGGTGCTGCTGCGCGTATCTTTTCAGATTTCGCGAAAAAGAATGAGAAATTCGAAGTTAAAACGGCCGCTTTTGAAGGTAACGTAGTAGATGCAGCTATGCTTGCAACTCTACCTACATACGACGAAGCTGTTGCACGCTTAATGAGTGCTATGAAAGAAGCGTCTGCTGGCAAATTGTGTAAAACAATTGAAGCAGTACGTGTACAGAAAGAAGAGCAAGCTGCTTAATTTTAAGTTGTTTAATCCTTTCGGTGTAAAATTTATTTGGACCTAGAGTCCGTTAATTATTAGGAAATTTGTAATGTCTGTATCTAAAGACCAAATCCTTGACGCAATTGCTGAAATGTCAGTAATGGACGTTGTTGCTCTTGTTGAAGCAATGGAAGAAAAATTCGGCGTAACTGCTGCAGCTGCAATGGTAGCTGGTCCAGCTGCTGAAGCTGCTGAAGAGAAAACAGAATTTGACGTAATCCTTACTGGCGCTGGCGCTAACAAGGTTGCTGCAATCAAAGCTGTTCGTAGCGCTACAGGCCTTGGCCTTAAAGAAGCTAAAGCTCTTGTTGAAGCTGCTCCTACACCTGTTAAAGAAGGTGTATCTAAAGAAGAAGCTGAAGCACTTGCAAAAGATCTTACTGAAGCTGGTGCTGAAGTTGAGGTTAAGTAATTTAGCTTACGCTAAGTTCGCTGCCTGAGAAATCAGGCAAGGGCTGGTGATTATTTAATCACCGGCCTTTTTGCGCTATGGAGTGATGCACTCTTATAGCGCAAATAAAATCTAATTATTTCTTTACTTTCAACGCTTTATAGTTTGCTAGTGTTGAAAAGGGATTTAATTAGAACAACAATAAAATGTTGTAAATCTTGGCATAGCTGCCAGTTAAGTCTGTTCTTACAAGAACAGGTCGGGTCAAAGATCAGCAAGCTGAGGAACCCCATGGCTTACTCTTATTCTGAAAAGAAACGTATCCGTAAGGATTTTGGTAAACGTCCACAAGTTTTGGATATACCTTTTTTACTGTCTACACAGTTAGAATCGTTTAAAAAATTCTTAGTGCCGGACGCTGATGGCGATCATGGTTTGGAAGCTGCCTTCCGTTCTGTGTTCCCTATAAAAAGCTACTCGGGAAATTCTGAGCTTCAATACGTAAGTTACCGTATTGGTGAGCCAGTTTTCGATGTAAAAGAATGTCAAATTCGCGGTGTGACTTATTCTGCTCCACTTCGCGTGAAACTGCGTCTTGTTGTTATGGACAAAGAAGCTCCAGGCACAGTTAAAGACATTAAAGAGCAAGAAGTTTACATGGGCGAAATTCCGCTCATGACCGATACCGGTACCTTTGTAATCAATGGTACAGAGCGTGTTATCGTTTCTCAGCTACACCGTAGCCCTGGTGTATTCTTTGATAACGACCGCGGTAAAACTCATTCATCAGGTAAAGTATTATATAACGCACGCGTTATTCCTTACCGTGGTTCATGGTTAGACTTCGAATTTGATGCAAAAGATAACTTATATGTACGTATTGACCGCCGTCGTAAATTACCGGCGTCTATCATCTTACGTGCACTTGAGTACTCTAGTGAAGAAATCCTAGATATCTTCTTCGATACTACTGCGTTTGAAGTAGCTGACGGTAAAGTTCTAATGGAACTTGTACCTTCACGTTTACGTGGTGAAACTGCCGCTTTTGATATCAAAGGCGAAGACGGTGAAGTACTTGTTGAAAGCGGGCGTCGTGTTACGGCTCGTCACATCAAGAGTATCGAGAAAAAAGGCATTACTCAGTTAGAAGTACCTCATGAGTACATCATTGGCCGTATTATTTCTAAAAACTACGTTGATGAATCAACGGGTGAAGTTATTGCAAACGCGAATGATGAATTAACTCTTGAGCTTATGGCTGAATTAGTTAAAGCCGGTCACACTACCATTGATACGTTGTACATCAATGAAGTGGACAGCGGTGCTTACATGTCAAATACATTGAACATTGACTCTTCAAGCAACCGTTTAGAAGCACTAGTAGAAATTTATCGCATGATGCGCCCAGGCGAGCCACCGACGAAAGACGCGGCTGAAGCCTTATTCCAAAACTTGTTCTTCTCTGAAGAACGTTACGATCTATCAACTGTTGGTCGTATGAAGTTTAATAGCCGTGTTGGTTACGATTCTGACACAGGCCCAGGCACATTAAGCAAAGAAGACATCGTGTCTGTTATGAAAGTATTAATTGCTATTCGTAACGGTCAAGGCGATGTTGATGATATCGACCACTTAGGCAACCGTCGTATACGTAGTGTTGGCGAAATGGCTGAGAACCAATTCCGTGTTGGTCTAGTACGTGTAGAACGTGCTGTACGTGAGCGTTTAAGCTTAGGTGACCTTGACGCGATAATGCCACAAGATCTTATTAACGCTAAGCCTATTTCGGCAGCGGTTAAAGAGTTCTTCGGCTCGTCTCAGTTATCACAGTTTATGGACCAAAATAACCCGCTATCAGAAGTAACGCATAAGCGTCGTATTTCTGCATTAGGTCCGGGCGGTCTAACACGTGAGCGCGCTGGCTTTGAAGTACGTGACGTTCACGTAACTCACTACGGTCGCGTATGTCCAATCGAGACGCCTGAGGGTCCAAACATCGGTCTAATTAACTCATTGTCTACGTACGCACGTACAAATGACTACGGTTTCTTAGAAACACCTTATCGCAAAGTGGTAGACGGTGTAGTAACTGATGAAGTTGATTACTTATCAGCCATTGAAGAAGGTCAGTTTGTTATCGCACAGGCGAACTCAAACTTAACTGAAACCAATGAGTTTGTAGATGAACTTATTCCATGTCGTCACAAAGGTGAATCAACCTTTATGGGTCGCATGGACCAGCAATATATGGATGTATCACCACAACAGGTGATCTCTGTAGCAGCAGCACTTATCCCGTTCCTAGAACACGATGATGCTAACCGCGCATTGATGGGTTCAAACATGCAACGTCAAGCAGTACCAACATTGAAAGCGGATAAGCCGTTAGTAGGTACAGGTATTGAGTTAACACTAGCGAAAGATTCTGGTGTAACGATTGTTGCAAAACGTGGTGGTGAAGTAATGTATGCCGACGCAAGTCGCATCGTTGTAAACGTACATGAAGAAGAACGCATCCCTGGCGAAGCGGGTATCGACATCTACAACTTAACCAAGTACACACGTTCTAACCAAAATACATGTATTAACCAAAAACCAACGTGCATGGTTGGTGAACCGGTTACTCGTGGTGACGTGTTAGCAGATGGTCCTTCGACTGACTTAGGTGACTTAGCCCTTGGTCAAAACCTTCGCGTGGCATTCATGCCATGGAACGGTTATAACTTCGAGGATTCAATCTTACTATCAGAGCGCGTAGTTGAAGAAGATCGTTTAACGACTATCCACATTCAAGAACTACAGTGTGTTGCCCGTGATACTAAATTAGGTCCAGAAGAGATCACTGCAGATATCCCTAACGTGGGTGAGTCTGCACTAGGCAAGCTTGATGAATCAGGCGTTGTTTATATTGGTGCTGAAGTTAAAGGCGGCGATATTCTAGTAGGTAAAGTGACTCCGAAAGGCGAAACACAGCTTACACCTGAAGAGAAGCTACTGCGTGCTATCTTCGGCGAAAAAGCATCTGACGTTAAAGACAGCTCTTTACGTGTACCAAATTCTGTAACTGGTACCGTAATTGACGTGCAAGTTTTCACCCGTGATGGTGTTGAAAAAGATAAGCGTGCGTTAGAAGTTGAAGACATGCAGCTTCGCGAAGCGAAGAAAGACTTCAACGAAGAGTTCCGTATTCTTGAAGCTGGCGTTTTAGAACGCGCTCGTAAGCTACTTGTAGCTGCAGGCTTTGATGAAAACAACTTAGTGTCATTAAATGCTGAAAAACTATTAACTCAAAGCCTTGCTGAAGAAGATAAGCAAGCTGAACTTGAGCAACTAGCTGCACAGTACGATGAACTTAAAGCTGAATACGATAAGAAGTTTGAAAACAAACGTCGTAAAATTACTCAAGGTGATGACTTAGCACCAGGCGTACTTAAAATTGTTAAAGTATACCTAGCTGTTAAACGTCGTATCCAACCGGGTGATAAAATGGCGGGTCGTCACGGTAACAAAGGTGTTATCTCGACTATCGTACCAGTAGAAGATATGCCATACGATGATAAAGGTCGTACGGTAGATATCGTACTAAATCCACTAGGTGTACCATCGCGTATGAACATCGGTCAGATCCTTGAAACACATATGGGTCTTGCTGCACGTGGTATCGGTGAACGTTTAGAAGAAATGATGAAAGAGCAACGTGAGCTTCATGAGCTACGTGAATTCATCAAGCAAGCTTACGAAATTGGTGAATCTCGCCAAGTTGTAGACATTGCAAGTTTCTCTGATGACGAAATTCGTCGCCTAGCTGAAAACTTAAAAGGTGGTTTACCAATCGCTACTCCTGCATTTGATGGCGCTAAAGAAGACGAAATCAAAGACATGCTAGAGCTTGGTGGATACCCTAGAAGTGGTCAGGTTACACTTTATGATGGCCGTACTGGCGATCAGTTTGAACGTCAAGTAACTGTTGGTTACATGTACATGCTTAAACTTAACCACTTGGTTGATGATAAGATGCACGCACGTTCTACTGGTTCTTACAGCCTTGTTACTCAGCAGCCGCTGGGTGGTAAAGCACAGTTCGGTGGCCAGCGTTTTGGTGAGATGGAAGTATGGGCACTTGAAGCTTACGGTGCTGCTTACACTCTACAAGAAATGCTAACAGTGAAATCGGATGATGTGAATGGTCGTACTAAGATGTATAAAAACATCGTTGATGGTAACCACAAGATGGAACCAGGTATGCCAGAATCGTTCAACGTATTGTTGAAAGAAATCCGCTCACTGGGTATCAACATCGAGTTGGAAGAAAATTAAGCCAATTAGATGCTGCAGTTGACGCTGCAGCATCTGTTACGGCTGAATAGAATGTAGGGACGAGATTACCCGTCCTCGAGATTAACTCCGACAGGAGAGCTAAGGTGAAAGACTTACTTAAGTTTCTGAAGCAACAAAATAAGACCGAAGAATTCGATGCAATTCGCATTGGTCTTGCTTCACCAGACATGGTTCGTTCATGGTCATACGGTGAAGTAAAGAAACCTGAGACTATTAACTACCGTACTTTCAAGCCTGAGCGCGATGGCTTATTCTGTGCCCGTATTTTCGGCCCAGTGAAAGATTATGAGTGTTTATGTGGTAAATATAAACGCCTTAAACACCGTGGTGTGATCTGTGAGAAGTGTGGCGTTGAAGTTACACTGACCAAAGTGCGTCGTGATCGTATGGGTCATATTGACCTTGCGAGCCCAGTAGCACATATATGGTTTTTAAAATCATTACCGTCACGTATCGGCTTAATGCTAGATATGACGCTTCGTGATATTGAACGTGTTCTTTACTTCGAATCATTCGTAGTAACTGAGCCTGGTATGACAACGCTTGAGCGTGGTCAGTTACTAGGTGAAGAAGAGTACCTAGATGCATTAGAAGAACACGGTGATGAGTTTGAAGCGAAGATGGGTGCTGAAGCAGTTTTAGACTTGCTTCGTGAACTTGATCTTGGCCAATTAATTGCTGAGATGCGTGAAGAGTTACCAACAATTAACTCTGAAACTAAGCGTAAAAAAATCACTAAACGTCTTAAGTTAATGGAATCATTCCACCAATCAGGTAATAACCCTGAGTGGATGATCATGACAGTACTTCCAGTATTGCCACCTGATCTACGTCCATTAGTACCACTAGACGGTGGTCGTTTTGCGACATCTGATCTAAATGACCTTTACCGTCGTGTTATTAACCGTAATAACCGTCTTAAGCGTCTATTAGATTTAGCTGCACCAGACATTATCGTACGAAACGAAAAACGTATGTTACAAGAAGCGGTAGATGCGCTACTTGATAACGGTCGTCGTGGTCGTGCTATTACAGGTTCTAACAAGCGTCCGCTTAAATCTCTTGCTGATATGATCAAGGGTAAGCAAGGTCGTTTCCGTCAGAACTTACTTGGTAAGCGTGTAGATTACTCAGGCCGTTCTGTAATCACAGTAGGTCCTACACTTAAGCTTCACCAATGTGGTCTTCCTAAGAAGATGGCACTTGAGCTATTCAAACCGTTTATCTACGGCAAACTAGAGCGTCGCGGCATGGCTACGACAATCAAAGCTGCTAAGAAAATGGTAGAGCGTGAAGTAGCGGAAGTATGGGATGTATTAGACGAAGTAATTCGTGAACATCCGGTATTACTAAACCGTGCACCAACACTTCACCGTTTGGGTATCCAAGCGTTTGAGCCTGTGCTTATCGAAGGTAAAGCGATTCATTTGCATCCATTAGTATGTGCGGCTTACAACGCCGATTTCGATGGTGACCAAATGGCGGTACACGTACCGTTAACAATCGAAGCACAGCTTGAAGCACGTGCATTGATGATGTCAACAAACAACATTCTATCTCCTGCGAATGGTGAGCCAATCATCGTTCCTTCACAGGATGTTGTATTGGGTCTTTACTACATGACCCGTGATTGCATCAACGCAAAAGGCGAAGGCGCAATATTTAAAGATCCTAAAGAAGCAGAAAAAGCATACCGTAGCGGTAATGCAGACCTTCACGCTATTGTGAAAGTACGTATTAGCCAGTCAGTTGCTAACGAGCACGGTGTAGTAGAAGATACTACAACGGTTATCGAAACAACGGTAGGTCGTGCAATTCTGTCTCTAATTTTACCAACTGGTATGCCGTTTGAGTCAATCAACCAGCCACTAGGTAAAAAGCAGATTTCTAGCTTGTTGAATGAGTGTTACCGTCGCTTAGGCCTTAAAGACACCGTTGTTTTTGCTGACCAAGTTATGTACACCGGTTTCCATTACGCAATGAAGTCTGGTGTTTCTATCGGTATCGATGACTTAGTTATCCCACCGGTTAAAGCGCAGATCATTGAATCAGCAGAAGCTGAAGTAACTGAAATCAACCAACAATTCCAATCAGGTCTTGTAACGGCTGGTGAGAAGTACAACAAAGTTATCGATATCTGGTCACGTGTAAATGAAAACTTATCACGTGAGATGATGGCTAACTTGTCGAAAGACACAGTAACCAACGCGAAAGGTGAAGAAGTAGAGCAACCGTCATTTAACTCAGTGTTTATGATGGCCGACTCAGGTGCTCGTGGTAGTGCCGCTCAGATCCGTCAGCTAGCAGGTATGCGTGGTCTAATGGCACGTCCAGATGGTTCAATCATCGAGACACCAATCACGGCTAACTTCCGTGAAGGTCTAAACGTACTTCAGTACTTCATCTCAACTCACGGTGCGCGTAAAGGTCTAGCCGATACAGCACTGAAAACAGCGAACTCGGGTTACTTAACGCGTCGTCTAGTAGACGTAGCACAAGATTTGGTAATCAACGAAGACGACTGTGGCACAGAAGATGGCTTAACAATGAAACCGCTTATTGAAGGTGGTGATGTTGTAGAAGCGCTTCGCGAACGTGTACTAGGTCGTGTTGTAGCTGAAGATGTTGTTATTCCAGGTACTAATACTGTACTTGTAGAACGTAATATCATGCTTGATGAAAAACTGTGTGACCTTTTAGAAGAGCACTCGGTTGATGAAGTACGCGTACGCTCAGTTATCACATGTGATAATGACTTTGGTGTATGTGCTAACTGTTATGGTCGTGACCTTGCACGTGGTCATATCATCAACGCAGGTGAATCAGTAGGTGTTATCGCGGCACAGTCAATTGGTGAGCCGGGTACACAGCTTACGATGCGTACATTCCACATCGGTGGTGCGGCATCTCGAGCGTCAGCTGAAAATAATGTACAAGTTAAAACTAACGGTACATTAAAACTTCACAATGCTAAGTATGTATTAAATACAGACGGTAAGATTGTTATTACGTCACGTTCAACGGAAATCACTATCATCGATAGTCATGGCCGTGAAAAAGAGCGTTATAAAGTGCCTTATGGTGCAGTATTAACAGTTCAAGACAATGCAGAAGTTCAAGGTAACGACATTGTTGCTACTTGGGACCCGCATAGTCACCCAATCGTTCTTGAGCACAAATCAAAAGTATCGTTTAGCGATATCGATGACTCGAATACAGAGACACAAACCGATGAACTAACTGGTTTGACTCGTATCGTAGTTAAAGACCTTGCTAAAGCGAATGCTAAAGAGCCTAAACTTATCATCGAAAGTGATGAGCGTGGTCTGCAAGAAACACGTCTTCCTTCATTCACAACGATTGAAGTAACAGACGGTGCGACAGCAAACCCAGGTGACGTGTTAGCACGTATCCCGCAAGAAGGCTCTAAAACTCGTGATATCACGGGTGGTCTACCACGCGTAGCCGACTTATTTGAAGCGCGTAAGCCAAAAGATCCAGCTATCTTAGCTGAAATCACCGGTACTATTAGCTTCGGTAAAGAGACTAAAGGTAAGAAGCGTTTAGTTATTACTCCAGCTGAAGGCGATCATTACGAAGAAATGATTCCTAAGTGGCGTCAACTTAACGTGTTTGAAGGTGAACAAGTGTCTAAAGGTGAAGTAATCGCCGATGGTCCTGAATCACCACATGACATCTTACGCCTTCGTGGTGTGACTCATGTTGCTAACTACATTGTTAACGAAGTGCAAGAGGTTTACCGTTTGCAAGGCGTTAAGATCAATGACAAGCACATTGAAACAATTATCCGTCAAATGTTACGTAAATGTACCATTTTACACGGTGGTGATACTGACTTCTTAGCTGGTGAACAAATCGAAGTGGCGCGCGTTAATATCGCAAACCGTGACCTTGAAAAACAAGGTAAGATCCCAGCGAAGTTTGAAATCCAGTTAATGGGTATTACTAAAGCATCACTAGCGACAGAATCTTTCATCTCTGCAGCGTCTTTCCAAGAAACAACACGTGTTCTTACAGATGCAGCAGTGAATGGTAAGAGCGATGAGCTTCGCGGTCTGAAAGAAAACGTAATTGTGGGTCGTTTGATCCCAGCCGGTACCGGTTTTGCGTATCATCAAGATCGTATGGCTCGCCGTAAACAAAGCAAAGAAGTAGTAGAAGAGCAAACAGTAAGCGCTGAAGAGGCAACTCAAGCACTAACTGATGCACTAAATGCTGATTTGTCTGGAAATCAATAAACTGTTCTTAATCAATAGATTAAGAGATCGTAAGGCAGTTAAGTGCTGTCTTACGGTTAGTTTAGGTTGACAGGTTAAACTTTGCTCATTAAAATTCCGCCACCCATTTACTTGTGTGCTTATCGTAGGCAGGTAATAAAGGGCGGATTTTTTTATTTTTTTCAGTAGTAATTTTAATTTCAGGAGCTATTTAAATGGCAACTATTAACCAGCTAGTGCGTAAGCCACGCCGTAGCAAGGTTACGAAAAGTAACTCAGCTGCACTAAAAGCGTGTCCGCAAAAGCGCGGTGTATGTACTCGTGTATATACAACTACACCTAAGAAACCAAACTCAGCGTTACGTAAAGTAGCTCGTGTACGTTTAACTAACGGTTTCGAAGTAACATCTTACATCGGTGGTGAAGGTCATAACCTTCAAGAGCACAGTGTAATCCTAATCCGTGGTGGTCGTGTTAAAGATTTACCAGGTGTGCGTTTTCACACTGTACGTGGTGCACTTGACTGTGCAGGCGTTAGCGACCGTCGTCAAGCTCGTTCTAAATACGGTGCAAAACGCCCTAAAGGGTAATTGTATTCCGTTAGTAAGGCCAAGCACTAAATATTATTAATTATTGTTTTGGGTGATTGACTCGAAAGAGCAAACCTGAATAAACCGGAGATACAAAATGCCTAGAAGACGCGTAATAGGTCAACGTAAAATTCTTCCAGATCCTAAGTTCGGATCGGAACTTCTTGCTAAATTCGTTAACATCGTAATGTTAGACGGCAAGAAATCTACTGCTGAAAAAATTGTTTATGGTGCGCTAGACGTGGCTGCTGAGAAATCAGGCAAGTCGCACCTAGAAATCTTTGAATCTGCACTTGATAACATCCGTCCACAGGTAGAGGTTAAATCTCGCCGTGTTGGTGGTTCAACTTATCAAGTACCAGTTGAAGTACGTCCAGTTCGTCGCAACGCATTAGGTATGCGTTGGTTAGTAGACGCTGCACGTAAGCGTGGCGAAAAATCTATGGGCTTACGTTTAGCTCAAGAAATCGTTGACGCTGCTGATAATAAAGGCACTGCGGTTAAGAAACGTGAAGACGTTCACCGTATGGCTGAAGCGAATAAAGCATTCGCTCATTACCGTTGGTAATCTGTCCTTAACCTTTAAGAGGATCATATGGCACGTACAACTCCACTTGAGCGCTACCGTAATATCGGCATAGTAGCTCACGTAGATGCAGGCAAAACCACCACAACAGAACGTGTTCTGTTCTACACAGGTCTTTCTCATAAGATCGGTGAAGTACATGATGGCGCTGCAACTATGGACTGGATGGAGCAGGAACAAGAGCGTGGTATCACAATCACTTCTGCTGCAACAACGTGTTTTTGGAAAGGGATGGACGCTCAATTTGACGCCCATCGTATCAATATTATTGATACTCCAGGACACGTAGATTTCACTATCGAAGTAGAGCGTTCTTTACGCGTACTTGATGGTGCGGTAGTTGTGCTTTGTGCTTCTTCTGGTGTACAGCCGCAAACTGAAACAGTTTGGCGTCAAGCGAACAAATACGAAGTTCCAAGAATGATCTTCGTAAATAAAATGGATCGCACGGGCGCTGACTTTTTAGCTGTTGTTAGCCAGGTGAAATCTCGTCTTGGAGCAACGCCTGTTCCAATTCAGTTGCCAGTAGGCGCTGAGGACGACTTTAAAGGTGTTATTGACCTTATAAAAATGAAAGTGATTAACTGGAACGAAGCGGACCAGGGTATGACTTTCACATATGAGGCAATACCGGCAGATCTTCTTGAGTCAGCTGAAGAATGGCGCTCTCATTTAGTTGAAAGCGCTGCTGAAGCCTCAGAAGAACTAATGGATAAATACTTAGAAGGTGAAGAGTTAAGTGAAGCAGAAATTAAAAATGCTTTACGTCAACGCACATTAGCCAATGAGATTGTTCCAGTAACTTGTGGAAGCGCATTTAAAAACAAAGGTGTTCAAGCGGTGCTTGACGGCGTTGTAGAATACATGCCTTCACCAGAACAAGTTAAACAAATCCAAGGTATCTTAGAAGATGGTACCGAAGAGGAACGTCCAGCTGATGATAAAGCGCCGTTTGCTGCACTTGCATTTAAAATTGCAACAGACCCGTTTGTTGGCACTTTAACCTTTTTCCGTGTTTACTCTGGTACTGTTAAACAGGGTGACGCGGTATACAACCCAGTTAAAAGTAAGCGTGAGCGACTTGGCCGTATCGTACAGATGCATTCAAACTCTCGTGAAGAGATCAAAGAAGTCTACGCAGGCGACATCGCGGCGGCTATTGGTCTTAAAGACGTTACAACAGGTGAGACACTGTGTGCTCCGAATTCAATTATTACGCTTGAGCGTATGGAATTCCCAGAACCAGTTATCTCTGTTGCGGTTGAGCCTCGCACAATCGCTGACCAGGACAAGATGGGTATCGCGCTAGGTAAACTAGCTGCCGAAGATCCGTCTTTCCGCGTACAAACTGACGAAGAATCAGGCCAGACAATTATTTCTGGTATGGGTGAACTTCACCTAGATATTATCGTCGACCGTATGAAACGTGAATTCAGTGTTGAATGTAACGTTGGTAAGCCGCAGGTTTCATATCGTGAAGCTATTCGTTCAACTGTAGAAGTTGAAGGAAAGTTCATTCGTCAATCAGGTGGTCGTGGTCAATATGGTCACGTTTGGTTGAAGCTTGAACCGATGGATATTTCGGATGATGATTCTCCAATTTACGAATTCGTTAACGAAACCGTAGGTGGATCAGTTCCTAAAGAATACATCCCAGCGGTAGACAAAGGTATCCAAGAGCAAATGTCTCAAGGTGTACTAGCAGGCTATCCTTTACTTGGCGTTAAAGCGACTTTATATGATGGTTCGTTCCATGATGTAGATTCGAATGAAATGGCATTTAAAATTGCAGGTTCATTAGCTATGAGAGACGGTGCGCTTAAAGCAAACCCAGTTCTTTTAGAACCACTAATGAAGGTTGAGGTAATCACTCCTGACTCAAACATGGGTGATGTAGTTGGCGACTTAAACCGTCGTCGCGGCATGATCGAGGGCATGGAAGATGCACTTGGTGGGCTTAAGCAAATAAATGCGCAGGTTCCACTGTCTGAAATGTTCGGTTATGCGACTGCTTTACGTTCTGCAACTCAGGGTCGTGCTTCTTACTCTATGGAGTTTTTGAAGTACGCTGAAGCCTCAAAGCAGGTTGCAGATACAATAATTTCAGCTCGCGCTGTAATATGATTTTAGCTTGTCTGGCTCAATAGTGAGTCAGGCTTTAATTTCTTAATTAGGAATTTTTTAAGATGGCAAAAGAAAAGTTTGAACGCGTAAAACCGCACGTAAACGTTGGTACAATCGGCCACGTTGACCACGGTAAAAC
>NZ_JAWJBQ010000014.1:0-124585 GCF_046535955.1 Pseudoalteromonas sp. SIMBA_162
CTCATAGACACTGCTTTTATTGAGGCCGAAACACTTGGCATATTCCGTTGGATAAATCACAATTTTTCCTGGGTTAGGCTTTTTTGAATTTACTTTAGACAGCGCTAGATTTATTAATCGCTGCTCATTAATATCGAGCGAATAACCCGCATGTAGTAATTTATTAGCGAAAACAATTTTTGGAGAATTTTTACTGCTCATCTCTCTACCTCATTTCTAATTGATGGTGTTATGCTAACCGCGACCCAACCAATAAAAGAAATTTCGGTAAGTTTTTTGGTAAATAAAATTTTTATTTATTCACGGTAAAGGTGTCCCCCTAAACCGTATAAATTGCCTACTCATTTCGTATAAAGTGCCACAATAAACATATAAATTGCCCACCAAACACTTAAATATTTCATTTCATTACACAAGCTTATGACCCTCTAAAAGTATTAAAATAGAAAAAGATAAAATAAAGGCTCATTTGGCACTTTTATAGATTTATTAATTCATTTCTGGCGGTTAAAAAAATAAATTAATTATTTTTTATTTTTTTGACCACGCCACTATGATTTGTAATGAGGCTACTGAGTGAACTAACTGACTTACTGAAATACGCAAAAGGGAGGTAGACGTATCTACCTCCCCTTTGCATTTGACCTATGCGCCCTGCCAAACATGATTACAATGACTGCGCTTTTGAGCCACCGTAACGAAATCCTGTATTTGCGCAGGACCTCCTCCCAGGTTTGATACTCAGTAACTGAGTAAAATGCCCTATTAAACGCTATTGCAGTTAGGGCAACGAATCAGCAAATAATGATTCACGGCATATTTTGGGAGACATGATCAGGCTGTTACTTTTTAATTTGAAAATAACCATTATGACCTAGTTCAACTGCTAATTATTTCCAATTTCACACTAAGCAAAAACATCATCTTCAAAGTCGCACGGCAGCTCCACACGCTCTACAGGGTCGCTAATTAGAGCATGCATAATCTCGTAGGTGAGTTTTCGCATAGCATACTGGTTGAGCGCTCTATTTGCTGTAATTTCAGGGCCAATAACCTCCCACAGCTCATCTAAATTCGCATTATCACTGCGTAATTCTAATAAGTTTATCTGATGGTCATTAGCGGAGATTACTCGGCTAAATGTTTGTAATAAATTTAAAAAATCCAATGTTGATACATATCTATTTTGCATGTTCATAACTATCCTTGTGTGGTTTGTTATCAAAATCGATAACTCATTATTAGGTAATAATCATGCATGGGAATTTAAATCTATTTACGAAAAAATTATAAAAAAAAGCGAACAAATGTTCGCTTAGGGGGTTATGCATTGTCGATAATATCGACCCAATCACTCTCTGCTGCTGCAAAAAATGTAGTTGGCGTTTGCATAAATATTTGCTGAAACTCCTCAGAGAAAAACTCACAAAACTGCGTTATTTGCTCTATGTAGATAAGTAAAAAAAGCGTCATGTCTTGTCCTTCTAAATATCTATTCTCAAAACTCGGATTTTTTTCCAACATACTATTTGAAATACTAATTCCAAGTACATTTCCAACGCTATCTCTATGTAGATAGATGTAATTATTGAAATTTAACTCCAAACTTTGTTCGTCAACTACATCTGCTAGCAATAAAATTGTAGAGCAGTCATCCCAAGGCGATTTACTGGCTCGAACATATTGGCGAATAAATTGAGATTTAGTGTTTTTCATGATTTGTCCTCGTTAATTGTCCTGAAATTAACTAGGGCCATGCGATGGGTAAAATGAAGAGTTGCGTTTTTGTTGGCTAAATTTGCAAAAATAATAAAAATCATTAAGGTTAATATGACTCTACAACCTCGAGAATGAACAATATGACTGATTTTATTTGGATAATACCAGCGATAGTACTGACGTTAATTGTTATAAAAATTATACTGAGACACTATAAAGAAGGTTAAATTTATGGTCTTTCTAGCCTTTACTTGAACAGCGCCATTCACTCAAATTGAGAATTCCCAAAATATTTATAAGTTACTGATTTATAATTAAATACAGCGCCCTATTGAAATTTATTATCGTAATTACGATCTAAAAATAATTATGTTTTTTTATTAGGTAAATTTCAAACACAACGAAAAATTGTTTTAAGCGTCTATTAAAGTAAGTGCTTTGAAGTGATAATTTGGCTATCTATTATACGAAACCTAATCAGGTTTACTTCGAGGTAGAGTTTATTTAAGCCGACGCTTTCCAGAGTATCTACATCGCATCTTTATTTTTCATTACATAAAGAACTTGTATTAATGGCCATTTATTGCCGTGGATTTCTGCACCCAATAATTATCGGCGGTCTGCTCTGTGCCATTTCCGGACGTTCGTAACTTTTAAATAAGGGGCGCAGGCACGTGGGGCATAATGGCGAAGCCGCCCTGCGTGTATGCGTCCCAGCCCGCGAAGCGGGCGAACTTGATTTTTTTGTTATGTGCCAACATAGCCACTGAGACCAATGAGTTCAAAAAGAGTTTTCTCTAGAGCTTCTAGTTCTTGCTCCCGATCAAAACCTTTGCAACCATGATAGTGATGCACTGTTTTCATATTGCCTGCAAATTGTATAGATAACACTGTGCTTGGATGATCGGTCCATTCTTCTCTACAAGGGTTTTCTTCTCCTTCTCCGGTCCATCCATAGTCATCGCGGAATTTATAAAAGCTGTTCTCATCGAGAAGTCGCAGAATTTTTTGAAAAAGTTCAGGATTATCGGGAAGTCGATATGTCCCCTCTAATTCAGTATGAGCATCCCCGCTATAAACAATTACGCCATCAGAAAAGACGTTAACTCTATAAGCTGGGCATGTGCCAAAACAAGCAGTAGTTTCCATGCTAAAAACATCTGTTGGACTAGGATTAGCCAGTAATCCGGTAGATATAAAGGACAATAAAAAAATAACGTATTTCATAGTTTCATCCTTAGCACATAACACTTACCATAAACGGTTTGTGCGCTCTTCCGCAAATCCGGTTGATGGTTTTGTTATCCACAAATTTACTTATAAGTAACAGTTTGTTTGAGTTGGTCTAGTAGACTTTTGTCGTCTGTTCGCTGAAGCCACATTGACGATGTTTCGACTGCTATGCCGTTTGAGTGTGTTATCAATGATGCTTTTACATCACTCTTTAATGCGTATTGAGTATCTC
Source organism: Pseudoalteromonas sp. SIMBA_162 (assembly GCF_046535955.1). Taxonomy (NCBI): domain Bacteria; kingdom Pseudomonadati; phylum Pseudomonadota; class Gammaproteobacteria; order Alteromonadales; family Pseudoalteromonadaceae; genus Pseudoalteromonas; species Pseudoalteromonas sp. SIMBA_162. Next base: position 3,185 of record NZ_JAWJBQ010000014.1, read on the forward strand.
CCGAAGAAGAATAATCTAGTAACAAAACGAGCTCAAACTGAATAGTATCGGTTCCACAATCTAGTAACATTGTTCTGCCGAGAGAAGTAGACCAAACAATATTTTTAGTTTCAATTTTACAAGAGAGTCCTCTTTCATCGTCGCCTATATCAGAGTCGTATAGAAAAACACCCTCTGTTGTTCGCAAATCTAGAAATTGATATGACAGTCCTTTAACCTCTTTATTTTTATAACGTTCAATCCCCTCATAAACGCCCTTCCAATCTGCAGCATTTGCTCCAAATGAGAGAAAAACAAAAAAAATTGTGAGTAACCTCATAACTCTCCTTTGTGGATAACAACTTTATCAGAGGACACTTTCCCTTTTTTAGCGCGAAAACGTCCTTATTTTATGAGTTTGTATTAATAGCAAAAAGCATAAGTTATTGCTAGCTATATATATTCTGCTTTATGAAACTTATATAAATATGTAAAAAGAGGAAAGTGTCCTCTTATTCTTACTAAGTTAAAAACAACTCACCTGATCGACCGCTTCTCGCTCTAAGCCGCCTCCCATATAAATAGTAGATATGGAAATGCGTTCCACATTGTGGAAACAGGGTTATCAATACATAATTCTGGCTAAATACACCAGAAATATGTATTCATTGATGAATCCTCCGATTAATACACCATAAATATGTAATTTAAAGCTATGAACTTTACATAATTATGGTACTAAAACTAAAAACACCATTATTTTGTACTCTATATTCATACAAGACTTAGTTCAAAGGCTTAACAACCATATTGAGATAACATAATTATGGTGTTTTTCATGAAATGACTAATATTAGCTACTAACAAATGGTGTTCAATAATCTTAGATAACATAATAGTGGTATAAAAACACCATTATTATGTTATTTATAAAAACAAAAAAATGACAAGCCATTTAAATATAAGCACTTTAATAGACAATTAATTTTATTGATTACATAAAGCTGGTAAAAAATACCAGTTTTATGTAAAACAATCGATTCGAATACACAAAACTGGTGTTGTTGACCAGTATTGTGTATTTTAAGTTTATTGATTACAGCTTTCTGGTGTGCAAGTGGAAAAAAAACTAAACCCAAACCCAATTTCTCGTTCAAATTTACCTAAACATATAAAACAAGGGCATAAACTTGTATTCAGCCGCAAGGACTTGTCGCAAAGAGAAGCGGATTTATTTGCACTGATGATGGCTCAGATGAAAGATTCCGATTGGGAAAAAAGCACACCACAGTATACATATACAGCAAGCCAGCTATCAGAATGGCTGAATATCAGCTCTAAGCATGTTGGCAGTATTTTATCTCCTGCTGCTGAACGACTGGCAAGCTACAAAATAGGTATAAAAGTAGAGGGGACCTCTGGCGACTTTGAATTTGATTACAAACCTCTATTTAAAAATATTAAGTATAAACGAGGCGTGTTAACAATGGTGCCTAACGACATGCTTGAAAGTGAATATATTGAATATAAACAAGGGTTTGCATTAATAACAACAAGAACATATTTAGATATAAAACAAGAATACGCAAAAAGATTGTACGAAATTTTAAGCCGATTTAAGAAAGACGGTTATGAAATGCATTACATTGCAATTGATGAGCTGAAAGGGCTCTTTGGTTTACTCGATGAAAGTGGGCGGCTGAAAAAAAATAAAAGCTCCTTTAAAAACAACGGCGTATTCATGAAACGGTGCGTTAGAGATAGCATAGAAATCTTACGTGGACACCCTATTGCTCGTAAAGAATTTTTATTTCTAGAAAGCGAAAATAACGATATTGGTTATGAATTAAAAACACAAGGTAAGAAAATTTCTGAAATAAAATTTCTTATTAGATGGCTAAATAAAGGTACTACTGAAGAATTAAATACTCATGATGCGCTAAATACAGTGAAAGAACTAATTTCTAAGCAATTAATTCAAAAGGAAAAGCTATCTCCTGCAGAACTAACGCAGCTAATGTTTGCTTATCGCTATCTTGGCCAGGATGATGAGGCGGATAAAGTTGAAAAAGCTCTAAATAGAAGCATGGCTCTAAATAAAAATACAGTAAATGAAAAAGAGAAGCAGCTAAGGGATGAAGTTAATTCTTTAATAGAGTTAACAAAGGATATCGACTACTAAGCACACCATAAATGTGTAATCACAACACCAGTAATGTGATCACTAATACCAGTAATGTGATCACTAATACCATCAATATGATCATCAATACCATTAAAGTGATCTTAAACACCATTAAACTGATCTAAAACAACTTAAAAACCATTATTTTTCAATTAGATAAGGAGTCTATATATTAATAGTCTCTATATTCTTTAATAGAAATAATATAATTTATAGTGTCTGTGTATAAGTGCATAACGTTGAAATACATAGCAATTAGACAAGAAACTAAATATTCCATTTAATGTTTACAAACTAATTAATATGCAGCATTATATGTCAACTTTATAAAATGCTGCATATTTCAAGGTAAGCTGATGGATGACAGAATACTAAAAATAGCCACTAGGGCGAAACTAACCCTGGAGGCATTGTCAGAGAAAATTACTAATTCTCAGATAGAATTTAATGCTGAAAAGTATGAACCTACATACTCAAAGTCTGCAGTCGCAAATTTACCAGAGCTAGCTAAGGCAAAAGTTGATAAGGCTGTAGCTGAGATGGAGCAAAAAGGATATCAATTCCAAAAAAAGCAGGCCGGTTTAAATAATGTTTATAGTATGGGCCATAAAGATATTACTGCGATTTATGAACACAGAGGTGTTCCTAAATACCGTGATAAATTTAAAGAAGCCCATACAATTTTTCTTACAAACCTTAAAGGAGGCGTTGCAAAAACGGTCTCCAGCGTAACTCTCGCTCACGGCCTAAGGTGCACCCCTGCCCTACTTCACCATGATTTAAGAATATTAGTGCTCGACCTAGATCCACAGGCCAGTGCAACAATGTTTATGAAACACGACCTTTCTATTGGCGTTGTAGATGAAACTGTTGCCCAAGCAATGCTACAAAATGTAAGCCGTGAAGAGTTATTGGATGAGTTTGTTAAACCAACTAACGTATCTGGCGTAGATATTATACCTGCCTCTATTGAGGACGCATTTATAGCCTCTCAATTCGAAAAGTTAGCAAATGAGCATTTACCTGGGCAAAATATATATGATGTTCTGCAAGAGAATATAATTAACAAACTAAAGTACGATTATGATTTTATTTTTATTGATTCAGGGCCTCACTTGGATGCATTTTTATTAAACTCATTTGTTGCAGCCGATACATTTTTAATACCAGTCCCCCCTGCTCAGGTTGATTTTCACTCGACATTGAAATTTATGCAAAGACTCCCTGAGCTTTTCGATATGACCGAAACGGCAGGCAGCGAAATTAAACTTAGTTCAATATTCGGATATATGGCTAAGATTGCGAGGAAATCTGATCACGCTGATGCTCAAAGCCTGCTTCGTGAGGTTTGCGGTGCAGATATGCTGGATACGTCTTTACCGTTATCAACAGCATTTGAACGTTGTGGTGAGAGTTTTGGTACTGTTTTTTCAACTAATCCAAAATTTTATCCAGGTGATAGAGATGCGTTGAAAAAAGCGCGTTTAAAGGCAGAAGAATTTACACGTTCAGTATTTGACACAATTACGTTTAATAGAAAAAACAAAGGCTAGACCACTATGAACACAAGAAAAAGAGCCGTGATCGGGCGTAAGGTTACAACTACTAATCTAGATGAGCTTATTACAAAAAATAGTGGAAATAATATAGTTGAACGTTCACCTATTTCGGAACGAGACATCGAATGGGAACGCGTCGAAATTGAAAGCCAGGATGTTTTAAATAAATGTACAAAGTCGATTTATAATAAACGATCTTTTAAAGATTTGTCTTTAGCATCTGTGCTCGATATTTATCATTCGATAAAATCTACAGGTGGTAATACCGAAGCCGTTAGAGCTGAAATTGTTGATGGTAAGTATGAAATCCTAGGCGGTCTGCGCCGTGCTTACACTGTTTCTCTTTTACCAGATACAAAATTAACCCTAATTGTTGCCAAAAATTTAACGGAAGAAGAACGCGCTCATTTCGCCTTAGTAATGGATGAATACTCAGAGCCTAGCTATATGGATAAAGCTCGGTCCATTAGTGAGTTAAAGGATAAACTGGAAAAAAGAAATGGTATGGAGCTAACAGGGACAAAACTTTGCGAAATTTTGGGCATGAAAAAAAGCAACGTGTACTACGCGTTAAGCTTTTCAAATATACCTAACGACATTATAAAACTGTTCCCTGCCCTAAAGTTTATATCTACTCCATTTCTACGAGAATTAGTAAAATACAATAAGGACGGTTATTTAGATCATTTAGCTTCGCATTTTAAAGCAATCGAAACATCATCCCTCACGGGTAAAGAGTCCAAAGAAGAATTATTAGAGATAGACGAATTTTTAGAAAAGGAATCTAAAAAGTTACAACGCGATATTTTAAATAAAATTAAAAATGATAAAACTGAAGGTGAAACTGTTTATAACGGTAAATTTAAAGAGCTTATAAAAAGCAACGTAAGTGGTGTAAAATTTACGACGACAAAAAATGGTGTAAATATTTCTATAGATGAGTCCAAAGTGAGTCCCGATATTTTAGAAATGCTTTTAACCAGCTTTAAATCTTAGTTTTACCAATATAACCTTTATTTAAAAAGCCTATTCCACATTGTGGAATAGGCTTTTTTATTACAAACAAACTACTTATTATCTATAATTTTTTAAACGCATACCTATCACAACCTTCTTACTCATAATTTTAATTGGCTCAAATACACTTGGCCTATAGTTGTAGAGTCATATATTTAATTTACACTAGTTTTCAAACCTGATTAGACTTCCCACAATACGCTAGATACCTATATATTTAAGCTATAAAGAATTACGGAGTGTGGGTATCAAGTTGTAGAGGTCGCTGAATGATTTAGTATTTGCACTAAAACTCTATATTGTTGGCGAAGCCAATTATCAGATAACCTAAACTCTTTCTATCACCCAATGAAAAACTGTGTATCACCATGATTAGTTTTCCATCACAATGACGTGCCATATTTTTGAGCCATCGTAATAGTTTTTATGCGTGGTTAAAAATGCCTTTAAGCGATAGAACGCTTGAGGATAAACACTACATAAAACTCATTAAAGAATTTTATGTAGCCGATGAGGAATGCAGCGTTTAATAGTGTTGCTAAGATCATACGAAAACATAAGCTTAAAGTGTAAATTGGGTATAAGCTTGGCCAAATTAAAGGCGTTAAAGCATCACGGATTGAAGACAACTCTTAGTGCGTCAATTTAACCCGCCTGCGCTAAACAAATCATGGCTGAGCGATATTACCTAAGCACTTACGAAAGTTTTTATATGTGGTAACAGTCATGAATTTATTCTTTCGGCGGATTGTAAGTTAGTCACTGAATATAATATGGATAACTATTTTTATAAATGTACTCTTAATGACTGTATATCAACATTAACCTAAAGCTGAGGTATTGGTGCGTGATCGTGGTAGTTAATGTGGTAACACTATTTAGCTTGCATTAATGAAGAGGTATAAATTTGTGCTACCGGTTAGCCGAGTGTGAAATTGCCATAATAATGCGGTTGCTGAAAGTTTTTACAAAGCTTAAAAAGTGAATAGTTAAGCTTAAGATATACTCGATACGAGAAGATGCGAAAGCTGGGATCTTTAATTTTACACAATTCAAAAGAACGCTATTCACACCTAATAAGTATACTTAAAAGTGGTTTAGGATATCTGTTTATGGGCTATGGATAATAAACGAAATCATTTGATGACCACCCCTTTTATATTGATCACAGTAAGTGCTCTATAACTCGCTAACGACACTTAGAGTATACACATTATGCTGGGGAGTTTTTCTTTCGAAGAATCTTAAATAAGTATCAATATTTTTAAACAGGACGGAGGATTTTTATACCAATTTACAGCACACGTAAGTTTATATTGGGTAAATACAAATATGAAGCTTTAAAATGGAGAGCCTTGTTTTACCCTAGTTCAGCATACACCAGAAATATTAGAAACTTGTCTAAATACGTTTTATAAACAGGTAAATTCGAAATTGCTGTTGCGATGAAATTAAAGGATGCCCAAATAGTGTATGTACTATAAAAGTATCCATTTATTAAAACTTTGCCCATTCATAGTTAGTCAGCAACACGTTATTGATAAGTACTTTCACCTGAAGAGATCTGACTACTGTTTAATTTAGTTCTTATTGGTTGAATCGACATGCCCGTATATTCACACTAAACCATGATGCTTTTGTTATTTTATAATAACGGAGGCATCATGGTTCTGGATATTTTTTTCTGGTAACTATAAATGAAGCCGTACTTTACTCAACTTTCCGGCAAAGTGATGTGATCATATTTAAAATATTTATTACTTATTAATATGATTTAACTCAGCTTCTAATATCAGAAGTTTTCATTTTTCTTCGGATTATTTAGCACATTTAGATTGTTCTGATAATTAGATATCCATGTTGAACAGTACATAATTGTAAATTAGTACTTGTTTACCTTTGCACATTAAACAACTTTAATAAAAATCAACAAGATGAACTATTCGAAGTTCTGTAAACTATAGGAAGTCTGAGTCAAATAAACAAATTTATTAATATATGTATAAGACATAGAATTTGATGTAGTTAGTTTCCACAATGTGGAAACTATTTATTTGAGTGCTTCTAATACTTCATCGTTGAACTTACAAAGCTGCCTAAATAATAAATAGTCCTTAGATAACTGAAAGAGTTTGTTTATTTAACTGACTATTCATCAACACTTAAGCGCCTCTATTTGGGTCTAGGAGCTTCCCTTAGGTATTATACTACTAGACCTTGCATCATTGCCTTTAATACGTTCTAAGCGTTCAGGGGGGCTTGTAGTAGTATTTTATTATAAGAGAGATACTTCGCTTTTAGCAATGTGCAACTAGATGGTTTTACATATGATATATGTATTATAGAAGATTAATATGAATACGTTTTTTAGAAAAATAAATTAAGCAATTTATCTGACTCAGATAGTAAATTACATTATATTAAAAATCTTTATTAGTGTGAGCTAATAAAGTTAGTGGGTTAGGGCGTTATCGAGATATTTTTCATTTTACGAGTATACTTACAGATAAGGTATTTGCAGAGCGCTTTCTCTAGGTAAAGTTTGTCATTATATACACTTGTTAATTTTCTCATTATTAATAGAGTTGTTTGAAAATAGTGTTTGATTATAACTTGCTTGCTCTTAAGGATAATATTAAGGTTAATATGGTTAAGTAATAGGTATAAGGTTAAAGGGTAAGTTATATCGATAACTTATTGAATATAAAAAAGTTTGTTTATATTTGTAGATCAACAAACCTCTATGTATGGATCATGTTTACACTATGTTTTAGATCCGGTTTCCTCTATGTATTCTTTAAAACTATATAGTTACTCACAAGTTACAAACACACTTACCCCCAAATATGTGTTTTAGATCAGATTTCCATTATGTTTGTATTCGATGTTATCCCCATAAGCCAACTTCTTTTGACCTAAAAACATGATGTAGATCTGATCTCCATTATGCTGAGATCATTATTTAACTAGGTAAAATAACGCTTATCCACAAGAATTTTTTAATTTACCCGTTATCAATGTTTTTATTGAGTTTTTCCATAATCATATAAATTTATTACGAAGGTAGGCTTTCATCAACTATTTATAGCTATTTCATTACCGTAGATAGTCAATACAGCATTATGGAGTGAAGTTATTTTGCTTAAATAAATTAGCCTCAGATCACTTTACCTCTATGTAATTTGTTATCAGCCAAATTATCACAGATCAATTTTCCTCTATGCTTAAATTTAGGTCTAGTTAGCAAAAATCATCGATTTATATTTAAACGGTTAAGTTAGGTGATAAATTTGAGGGTTACAAAATCAGCTTAGATCACTTTTCCTCTATGTTAGGTGTTCGATGATAATTAATCCAGATCGATTTTCCTCTATGTTTGATACTCCCATAGAAGTAGTCGTAGCGCACTATGGATATTATTTTATTAGCTTAAGTTTCCTAATATTATTTTTTAAAAGAGTTACAGATCAATATTCCTCTATGTATAAAACTGATTGCGAAAGAGGGAAGGTTAAGCAAGTTAATTCTGAACGCTTGGTATAGGGATGTGCTTGAGTAAAGAGGTTCAGATTTCCTCTATGTTCTTTAATTACATATGAAGTAGATGTCTTAAATTAAACACATCATTGTTTATTGTGTAAGAACCAGTAACAGAAGAAGCTTCAAGTTTCTATTATGCAGTATAGATCAGTTTTCCTCTATGTAAGTGCTATAAATGCTTACTGAATTTAACAAGTAGACCTCTGAAACTTGGAATTAAAAAGTAGCTTACAAATATAAAAACATATATTGATAACTTATAAACTCATTTTGTTAAATTGCATTTAGATTTTTATTACACTCAGATCAATTTTCCTCTATGTTTCATAGTTGCCGTAATCTATGGGTTATGAGAACCTAGGGGATAAATATAATAATAAGCAGGGTTTTGCTTAATGGCTACAAAGTACATTTCGTTGAGTAATCTTCCTGATACTATTAAAAACGAAATTAAGACAATTCAAAATGCAAATCAAGTCGAGCAATTGTCACTTTTCATTGATAATCAAAGTACGTTGTCGGGCTTTGAAAACTCTATTTCAAACACTTTTAATGCGTATGACTTGTGGTCTCGTTTTATACGTAATCAGCGTAAACTGGTAAAAATTAGTGAAGCGCCTAATCGCGTTGTTGTGTCACGAAGTATTTCTGATAAGTTAGAAGGGGTTACGTATGAAGGTAAACTGGAAATAGCCCCTGCGCTGATTGTGGGAAAAGACGAAGATTATTTTGCTTGGCCCTCTGATAGAGAAGAAAAAGTGGAAAGGGCACTTATTCGTTTAGCTAGCCAAGGTAAAATAGCAAAAATCTCCGGAAAAATGGGCGATAGATATGCGGTATACTTTTCTATTAAAGAAATAGCTAACGAGCTCAAGTCTGTTAATCAAACCCTTTCATTTGCAGAAATAAAGCAAGCACTTCAAATACTCAAGGGCAGTGAACTCAACTTTAAATACCAAGTGACCAATCAAGCCGGAGAGCAGCATTATAGTGAGTCTAAAATGAACTATTTAAGCTCTATTCATTTTAGTGGTCAGCAAGGGAAATCAACGGTTAAATGTCTTGCTGTTTTAAATGAGTTTATGTCGCAGCAGATAGAGTCTATTGGTTATAGAGGATTTTATTTTAATCGTGCTCAATCGTTTAAAAGAACTTTATCCAGATGGCTAACCTTGAGGCTTTATCATATGTTTCGCTATGCAAGTGTTGGCAAAACGCATCACTTTTTACTAAAAAAAACCATGATAAAGTTTGGCTCCATCGACAATGAAGATATAAATAAATCACGACTTACAGCTATTCGTCGAGATATGGCTAATACGATGAAGGACCTGATTGAGGCCGATATTTTAGATAGCTATGAAATCGATAATATAAAGGATGATGAAGGTAATATTGTTGACTATAAATACGAGCTTTGCCCCTCAGATTCATTCTGTGCTGAAATCTTATCCTTGAATAAGCACAATAAAAAAATAACGGAAAAAGCCAAGGTACTAGATGAGCAAGAGCTCCAAGCAAATTTTACTGAGTCTTAAAAGTAAGCTTTTTTATCGTGATACTCACTCTCAGTAAACTGTAGCGGTTGTTTTGTAACCGTTAATAAATGTAAATCTTTCAGTAAGTACTAATTTAGCGGCATTAAGAAGTGTATTACATATGGTAGTGAGTTACATAGAGCCACACTGCAGTATGGCTCTATAATAGATTTATCCGATTAGAAATATCTTAAAAGCGGTAACTCGCACCTAAATAGACAGTACGGCCGTTAATTGTTGTATTGTATAGACGATCATTTGAGTCTGAATATTGCTCTTCTCGTTCATTAGTTAAATTACTGGCTTCTATAGTGAGCTTTAACTTTTCATTTACTTGATAAAAAGCGGATGCATCTATGTATGTGCTGGCATGAAAACCGTTTTCGTCTTCATCGCCGTTACCCGCTTGTACCGCTGCAATATAGTCACTTCTATAAGCGGCTGCAACACGTGCGCCCCATGAGTCAGAATCGTAATATATTGTAAAGTTACCAGAGTGTTCTGAAAGCCCTGGGAACGATTTATATTGATCAATACCTGAGTTACCCACATTACGGTACAGCGCTTCACCATCAGCAAATGTATAATTCGCAATAATACCTAGGTTATTAAAAGGAGCAGGTAAAAAGTCGAGATCTCGTTGAAAAGCCAGTTCCCAGCCACTAATATCACTTTCATCTAAGTTTTGTGGCTGAATGACGGTAAAAACAGTATTTGCTGTTTGTGGGTTGCCGTTTTCGTCTACGTCGCCTAATAAACTAACAGGGTAGCCAGTTTGGCTGTATGGAATATCATATGTTTCGGTGATAATGAAATTATCGATAGATTTATGAAAGTAACTTACGGCTGCATACCCTATATTTTCAAAGTAATATTCAACTGAAAAGTCGAAATTAACTGACTCGTATGGTTTAAGGTTTGGGTTTCCTGAACTGATACTTAGGCCATTGGTTGATGTGGCATCATTTTGCACCACACCTGTTGGCACTAATGCAGCGAGTGAAGGGCGGGTGAGATTTTCGCCATAACTAGCACGTAGCACTAAACTGTTATTACTATCCCACACTAAATTTATAGCGGGTAGTAACCCTGAATAGGTATTTTCAACGTCAACTACTTCGCCATTTATTAACCCTATAGCATTGGTAGTCGTATCGTAATGACGCACGCCCGCATTACCCATTAAGTAACCTGAGCCTAGTTCCCATTCAGCTTCGTACTGCAAATAAGCACCAAAGGTTTTTTCTTGTACGTTATCGGTAAAATCAGGGTTATCTAAATTAGGGTCGATATTCATACTCGCTAGAGTGCCGAGTACATCAACACTTACCCATTGTTGTTTATTATGCGCGGTATTGGTAAATGTAAGGCTTGAATCTACCGTGTCATCCAGTACGCCATCTTCCCAATCACTGCGATTAATATTATCAGATTTAGTTTCACCGTTTTCACTTTCAAACTTTTTATTAGATACACCAAACTTTATATTTGAAGCATTGTTTAGTGTGTAATTAAAATCTAATTTTACAGAGTCGAATGTATTAGTTATTTCCTCTTCTGATAAATCAATTTCGTGATAACGAAATAAACTACTGTCTGTAGGCTCAAACCCGTATGTGTTCTCCCCATAATAAGCATCTTGGCGGTAATCAATTGTTTCATCGCCAAATGTTTCTAGATAAACTTTAACACTTCCTGTATTAAATTTGGTTTCTGAGCGCCCCACGAGAGCGGTCATATTTAAATCGTTTGTAATTTGCCAGTCACTTTTTAATACAAATTGGCTTATTTTAGTGTCTGCATATTGGCTGCGGCTTTCTGAGTGTATTGCGGCATCTTCATATACTGAGTAGATAGCGTCGTTATTTTCATTTATTTCAAGTGCTGTGAGCTTTGAGCATACCTGTTCGTTGTTATAAGCAGGCCCTGTACAGCCAAGAGCTGTTGAGCTTGAGCCTCGGTTTTGCAAGTGGAATTCACTGCGATCATTATTCAGTTCACCATATAAAGCATCAAAACTAAATTCAAGGTTATTATTTGGGCGATATTGCAGAGCAAGGGTCGTCCCTAAACGTTCCTGTTCATTTTCAAATAATGAATAGCGGCTACCACGTGAAAAGCTCACTTCTCCGTTGTTAATTTTATCTTGTAATTCATCTGATAGTTCAGATATATCTGAGCCTGATGCATTTTTTTTGCGCCAGCGGTAAGTATTGTAACCTTGCTCATTTACATCACGTTTGCTGTATGCAATTGAAAATAATGCACCAAATTTATCATCCCATGTATTTGAGATAAGCGCTGCAACTCGTGGGCTAACATCATCGGTTTGTGAGTTGTCGCCAAGTTGACCTGATAGAGCAGTATTAAAACCATCAAAATCAAATGGTTTAGCTGTATGAAGCCCAACAGTGCCGCCTATGCCGCCTTCATCCATTTCGGCTGAAAATGATTTTTTCACATCAACGCGTTGAAATAACTCAGAAGCAAATATATTAAAATCAAAAGCGCGAGAGCGGCTTACAGAACCTCGACTGTCCATTGCTGAAGACGATGTACCTAAAGCTTCCATACCGTTGAGTTGTACTTGTGTAAAGTTTGGACCTAAACCACGTAACGAAATTTGTCGGCCTTCACCACCTTCACGTGTAATAGCAATGCCGGGAACACGTTGTAATGAGTCTGCTAGATTTAGATCGGGAAAATCTGCAATATCTTCAGCCACAATAGAATCTTGTGCGCCCACAGCATTTCGTTTTAAATCTTTTGCTTTTAACAAACTGTTGCGATAACCCTGTACAACAATTTCTTCCACTTCTGTTTGCGCAGATTGTTCTGCATACACATAATTAGACACGCCTAATGAACTCATTATAGCCGTTGCTAAAAGCGTACGAGATGGTTTGTTCAACATAATGCTTCCTTGGTTTTTAATTTAAAGTTGATTATTAATAAAAGGGTTTGTGCGCACTAAATGACCTTCGTCAAATTGCACCACATAGTTAAAGCGCGCCTGCTGTGGCGAGCCGGGTATAAAATCGGTTGAAATTACTTGTGCGCCGCTATTTTTTGCAGCATTAAACTGCATTGTTCGTTGCGAATTAGTGGCACTTAAATTTGCATCTGCGCGGGTACGCACCATGTAGCCTGAAGCTATTAATTTTTGAATTTTTTCGAAATGCTTTATGGGGTTATTCACTATCATGAAAGCAGCTTCTGGTTGGTCTGCTTCATAATGTGCAAACATACTGGCTCCTCTCAGCGAAGGACGGTTTTTTTTATACAAGGAGGTTTGTGATTTCTTCCCATCAAATAAAAAGATAAATTTTTGCTTAAGCAGATCTACATTTGGCCAGCCAAATTGGGTCACTGTTTCATTTAACGATAGGGTGCTTTTACGTAAATTATCGGGTGTAAATAACGAGTCTGATAAGGTTTGCTTTATTACGGCATCAAGAGAATGGTAATCACTGGCTTTGAATTTTAATGTAGGGGGTTGAGGGTCTATAGATGTACCCGTTTCCTTAACATTAATCATGACAACGATAGGATAATGGAGCGGATTTGCCTGTGACCATTTTTTGAGATTGTTTAAACAGTCACTAAATAATACGCAGTGACTTTGCACGTCAACACCAGGTATATGCATGACTTTAAAACCAGGAATTGATAGCTGCTCTATTTCATGTTCACTAAACAATGCTTCACTTGAGAAACGCTCAGCCCACGGCCTGAGGTATAAACCACCATTTGGATCTTTTAACACATCGATTTCTAAATGCCTGATACCACTATTGAGCTGTTCAACAATATTAATATGGCCATAATCAATTTGTGCAGCAAGCTTGGGGTTAAGCTTGCTTAACTCTTTCTTAACTTCAAGGTTAAGTACTTTTTTATAACTATTATGTGAGCCAATAACTTGGAATTGATTCAAAGGGGTTGCTAAAGCACCTGTTAGCCACGTTATAGCAGCAATAAAAATAATAAAACGCATAGCGCATCTCAATTATGAGTTTGCTACCTAAGAGCGCTCATTTTTAAATTAGGGGACACAAAAGTTTTGATTTAATAAAAGCTTCATAATTAAAGTCGTGTTTTTAAAAAATTTGTCCCCTATTTCTCATAACTTAACTCTATATCAATAATGCAAGCATTTACTAAGGTGTGTAATGGCGGTGGGGCAAAGGTTAACGTGGTTATTTATAACATTTAGCGCTTTTAATTCATTGAATGCTGCAGGTATTGAATATTTTGATATGAAAAGTGAGGATCAGCCAGGTACTGTAAAAGTGGCTTTTCTAGCAGATATTCATCTGCATGATATCTTTGCAACCACAGCTAAGGCTGTGAACACTGCGTTACCTAAAGACCCTAAAACACGACAACCTCTTCTAATCCGTAGTATGTATGCTCAACTTCATTCGACTCGCTTATTTAATGAGAACTACTTTGCTTTTATTCATGTGTTGGATGAGCTAGCTCTAAAAAACATTAAGCTAATAGCATTACCAGGTGACTTTACAGATGATGGCCAGCCAATTAACGTTCGGGCTTTAGCTGAAATATTAAGACGGTATCAAAAAAAATACGGTATGAGATTTTTTGCAATTCCTGGTAATCATGACCCCGTAAAACCATTTTCATCTCCTGCGGGAAAAGCGGACTTTTTAACTTCTGACGGTAATGAATTTGGCCTTTATAGCCACGGGCATACAAAATGTGCACATAATCACTCCCTTTGCGATGATGGAGTTAAGCATTGGGGTTACTCAGAAATTCTAAGTACACTTAATGACTTTGGCTTTAGTAAACACGAATCCGACTTACTATATGAAACACCATATAAAAATAGAGAGTTTTCATGGTGTGATCCGAATAATGCGACTCGCTGTATTATGATGCCTGATGCCAGCTACTTGGTTGAGCCAAAACAAGGGGTTTGGCTCTTAGCAATTGATGCCAATGTATATGCACCTCAATGGAAAAATACACCTATTACGTTTAAAGGTTCATCAGGAGCTGGCTACAATGCTTTAATAAAAGCTAAGCCTTTACTAATCCAGTGGATAAAATCTGTGGTTAAAAGAGCTAAGGAGCAGGATAAAACACTTGTCGCATTTAGCCATTTTCCGATGGGAGATTTTTACGATAATGCTAATAAGGAATTACATAAGGTATTTAATAACGGAGACTTTTCATTACCACGAGTCCCCACTGCACAAACCGCAAAAACACTTGCACAGACAGGCCTAACATTACATTTTGCCGGCCATATGCATTTAAACGATACTGCATTAATTACTAATAATAAGAGCTCTCAATTAGTTAATGTTCAAGTGCCAAGCCTTGCTGCCTATAAGGCTGCTTATAAAGTTGCTGAATTAAATCTACAAAAGCAAACCGCCCATATAAATACCTATACACTTAACGATGTGGCAGATTTTAATAGGCTCTTTAGTTTTTATGATAGAGAGTGGCTATACAGAAATGATAATAAACAAGATAATTTTGATCGCACTATTTTAAATTCTAAAAGTTATGCAGAGTTTACTAAGCGTCACCTTATTGGGTTGATTGAGCAACGATTTTTAAAGCGTGATTGGCCTAACGAGTTAGTATCGTGGCTAGATAAAAACCTTTATTTAGAGAACTGGTTTACGGCAATGCAATGTATTGATAGTGCTAGCCCTGAAATGTTAGTTCAATTGAAATTGATATCAACAAAATCTTGGGTGAAAGACTTCTATTTATTAAGAAATGGTGATGTAACAGCTGATATACCCGATAAAAGGCGTATCTTTTACCAACAGTTAAGCACCTTATTAGAACAATCAAATTGCAAAACTCAAACACAGATACAGCAATATTTAGCTTCACTTACACAAGTAATGGCAAAGTTTAGTAAAAATACCCAGGGAGAAAATTTTAGCGTTGACTTAAAAACGGGTAAGGTTTTTTAATATTGATAATTCAAGCCCAGGTAAAAAGTGCGGCCACTTGTTGTAGAATTGTAAGCTCTCAGCGATGAGTCACTATACTGGCGTTCTTGTTCATTACTAAGGTTAAAAGCACTTAATTTTAACTTCCAGTTTTTAGTAAAACTGTAGTTTAAGCTTGCGTCCCAATATGTTGTTGGCATAAAGCCGGTTTCATTTTCATCATTTATTAATCCTCCAGCGCGTACCAAATATCTACCTCTAAAAATAGCACCAAGTTTAAAGTTTAGGTTGGGACGATCGTAAAAAATCATACTAGATGCTGTAATATTAGATAAAAACGGCAAGTTCTTTTTAAATAATGCTAAGCCATCATTGGAGTTGTAATAAGTTACCTTACCTTCGTTATACGTACTTTGTAGGTTAATACCCCAGAAAGAGTTGGGTATTAAGTAATTTAAATTTAATTCGATGCCCCATTGATAAGCTGTTTCTGCATTGCTTTGCCATACAGCTATTTTATCGTTGGCAGCTTTAATAGGGTGGGGTAATAGAGCTTGAGTAGTAACAATGTAATCGTTTAAATTTTTATAATACAAAGATAAATCAAATGAACTATGACCACTAAAGTCACCCTCCAGAGATACATCAGTATTAAAGGATATGTAAGGCTTAAGATTTGGGTTAAAAATATATTCAATATTATTTAGAGTATTGTTAGAGTCGGCAAAATTTAGAGAACTTAATAACGGTTTAGAATAATTTTTAGAAGCCCCAAAACGAAAGCGCCAATGCTCATCGATGAAGAGTGTACTATTTAGGCTAGGTAGCCATAAATCATAGCTTAAGGTTGATAAGTCCTGAGTATAAGTTGTTATAGAATCAAACTGATAACGTAATCCAAAATCGACCTCCCATTTATCTCTCTCAAGTGCTAATAATGTATACACACCTCGACTGTTTTCTTTTATATGTTCATACTTTCTTATAAAAGAAGCGTTATTCTGCTTTATGTTAAATGGCGCTATTTTATAAAGTGCAAGTGCATCATTAGTGTTTATGCTCAACCAGTGCTGGTTTTTATGTTTATTTTGGGGGGTTATTAGTGTTTCGGGTAACTCAATTAATTGTTGTGGGGAGTTACTTATTTCATTGAAAAAAATATCGTTTTGTTGAAGGTTATTCATTTTATTTGTAAATGAGATCCAGTCCCCACCAAATTTCATAGAGAAAGTGCCATTAAAACGATGCTGTAGGTCTATCTTTGCAAATAGATATTTATTATCTGATTGATAGTATTCTAAATCTCCGTGGTATAAATCCCACATACTAATGTCTTGTAAGTTTTGGCTATAGTCAATATCGGCGTAAAATGGGTCTTGTGTATAATCAATAGTTACATCACTGACCCCTTGGGTATAAATTTTATTACTATACGGTATTTCGTACTTTGATTGCTGGATACCTAATATGGCATGTATATCCCACCGTTTATTGAGCTTTTTTACAATTGAGAACTGGCCTTGGTGGTAGGATGTATTTATTTTTTGAACTCTACTTTCTGTTGCTGCTCTGGCATCAACATAGTGAGCATAAACTAACTCATTGTCTTTATTTGTTTTGATACTTGTTATTGCTGTTTGCTCTTTTATAACAGGTGTAGATTGGTCACCCCGAGGATATAAATGAGACTCTGATCGATTTCCTTTTAAGAAACCTGAGAGCACATCTACATCTAAATGGGAGGTAGAGTTTTTATATTCTAAAGACAAGTTTGTCCCAAAGCGTTGCTGAGTTCCTTGCCAAACAGAATACCTATTTCCCCGAGGGATGATGTAATTCCCTTGTGCTAAATTTTCTGATTGTAATTTACTTAATGAGGATAAGTCGGCATTATTAATGGCTATGTTACGCCATCTAAATGTATTAGCACCTTGTTCTAATGATTCTCTGCTCGTATAGGCTACACTTGCAAGCGCCCCCCAGTTCCCCCACGTATTTGACAAAAGGGTAGAGTAACGTTTAGACCCCGAGTCAACATAATCGTTATAGCCAATTTCGGGGGTAATAACAAAGTTAAACCCTTTCTTATCTAGTGGACTTATTGTTTTTAAGGCCATCGTACCTGATATTCCGCCGGCGATCTGGTCAGAAGAATAACTTTTGAATACTTGTATTTGCTTAAATAGTTCAGCTGGTAAAATGTTAAAATCAAAAGAGCGATCGCGCTGCTTTTGCACTCTACTATCCATAGGTGAATCATTATTTGCCAATACTGGCATATCATTAAGTGTAACCAGGCTAAAATCAGGGTAACTGCCACGGATAGATACTTGTCGGCCTTCACCTGCCTCGCGAGTTATAGCTACCCCGGGTATATATTGTAGCGCCTCTGCTAAATTTGTATTTGGAATATCTGTGATGTCTTGTGATGAAATTGCTTCACTAATTGCCTTTGTGTTGTGCTTTAAATTACGCGAGCGGGCTTGAGAATAACGAATACCTTTAACTGTAATCTCTTCTATTGGTTTAATATTGTTTTGGCTTGGACTTTTATAAATTACAAATCCATTATTTTTTATTTTAAAAGACAAAGTAGTATCATCTAAAAGTAATTTAAGCGCTTGAGATAAGGTGTAAGAACCACTAATAGTTGGGCTTTTTTTATTATTGAGTAGTGTAGGGTCGCTGCTATAGGAAACCTGATATGCAATTGCAATCTGGCGTAAACTGTCGCTAAGTGAACTCGCTGGCACCTGAACAAATTTACTTTTTGTTTGTGCTGCTTGAATAGGGGTAGAAATTAATATGCTTAAACAAATTAGAGCATGCGTAAGGTATAAAATTTTATGTCTTAAACAATGTAGCTTGTTCATATCAATGAATTTAAATAAATCGAACACTTAAATTCTCGAAATGAGCAGTATATTTTGTCTTTCTTCAAGTTTTAAATTATAGGCATCAGCTATTAACATCAAGCTCTGTTTTGGTGTTTCTAGATTGAATCGACCACTAATAATCGTATTCCTAAGCTTACTATCTAATTTAATTTTATCGTTACTATATCGTTGTAGTTGTTCAACTATGCTGTCTAAAGTTTCTTTTTCTGCTTCAATCCAGCCGGTTCTCCAAAGGGGAAGTTGCTCTAATGATTTATCAGTAGTTACAGTAATACGACCATCCACCACGACTGCTTTTTGAGGAGGAATTAATGTTACTGTGTCATTTGCATTAACTTTTACCTTCCCTTCATAAACAGTCACTACTACTTTATTTTCATTATGCTGTACATCAAATGAGGTCCCTAACACGGTAATGTTAGTTTCTCCAGAGTCGATAATAAATGGGCGTTTTTTGTCTTTTGCTACATCAAAAAAAACTTGCCCTTTATTTAGTACTACTTTTCTTACATTGGGCTGTAATTTCGCTGTTAGCTCACTCCCTGCATTTAAGTGCAGATAGGTACCGTCAGTTAGTAACTTTGAAACACGCTTACCTATAGGCGCGCTAATAGCTTTTGCTGGCTCAAACTTATCATTAGAAGCAATGGTCGGTGTAATTGATGCTTCTTGTTGTGGCAAAGAAAACCAGTACGCCATAAAGGCAATAGCACTAAAGCTAGCTGCAATGGCTATTTTATGAAAACTCTTTTGCTTGTTTGCATTTTTCTTTAATGGAGTAATAGACGTATCATTATGGTAGATATGCAAATTATGTAGAGCTTTATCAATTGAAGGATCGCCAAATATTTTAGCAACTCTATCAAATGCAGCTTTATTTTCCGGCTGTTTTAGCCACAGGGAAAGTTCTGCTGATTCATCTTCGTTTAAATCGTTTACCCGATCTACCCAGTCAGCGGCTTGCTCTAGTGTTTGTTCATTCATTCAAAAATTCTTACCAGCATGTATTAATATTATAGAGTGTAATAAAACAAAAAAGGGGACATCTCTACTGATGTTTTTCTATGTGCAATGTTATTTGGGTCATAGCTCGAGTGATATGTTTTTTTACAGACTCTTGGCTCATATCTAGTTTTAAGCAAATTTCTTCCCGGCTTAAACCTTCTAAGCGTCTAAGTTCAAAAACTTTTCTCCGCAATGGGGGAAGTTCATCAAGTGCTTGTTTAACGAGTTTTAGTTTTTGTTCTGTGATTATTTTAGACTCGGGGTCGTTACTTTTTGGTGCAACCAGCTCCATTTCGTCATCATTATTGTGTTGATTCTTATTTTTTTGCCAATCATGATAAATGACAGATTTTGCTACCTGATTGAGATAGGCTGGAAAGTTATCAATTTTAGTGGATTTATTCCTGTTTATTGTCCTTATTAAAGCTTCCTGCACTAGGTCATCTACATTATCTGCATTAGAAGTTCGACGGGTTATATATTTCCGTATATGGCGAATGATATTTTTAACTTCACTTTCTTCAGATAAAGGCTGTAAGTCTAAAGGGCTCTTAAAAGTTTTCATTACTCTGTCGTTTATTCCGTTTACAGAGATATTAAATGAATTATATGACTTAAGTATTACAGCGGTCTTGTGGAACTATTAGGCCTATTAAAGTAGGTTGGGAGGTATAAAAAGAGGAAAACTAACGGTTTAATACAGCTATTGAAAAGAGCTTGTCAGCGTAGCTTTACTAAATTTCATTTTATATTAATGTACAACTAAAACCTTAAGTAAAATGTGTTCCACATTGTGGAATTTTTCTAAATATAGAGGGGATTTGTTTATATTTCAGGTGTTTTGGTTGACTTAGTGATACAACTTTCAATTGCCCTGACAGCTATAAATTTAAAGTAGGGCAAGGGGTATGCATCGGTTAACACACTGCCTATTATTATTTAATACAGAAAAATAATAATAGGCAGGCATAAGTAAATTTTATAACGTTAACTAATGTAGCTAATTAACGTGCCGCTTTAGGCCCATCATAATCGTATGTGAACCAGTCAACATCGATGTAGCCAGCATCCTTTTTTTCATTCCACGAGAAAAACCCTAAACGATCGCCTGTCCATTTACCAAAAGCGATGGTGAATGTAGGGCCAAATGCTTTAAAGCTTTTTCCATCAAAGCTATATTCGTAGGTCGCTTGATTCCGAGCATTTGAAGTTCTTACAAATAGTGTGTCACCATTTAACTCTGGGCCAAGGGTCTTTTCGCTCATTCCATTCATATAAAATAAATGCTTTTTACCCTTTTTATCCATTTCAACCCCTAGAAGATTAAACACCCCCCCATAACGAACAAAGCCCGCTAGTTGGTTGGGTTGCATACCCGATACATCAAATTTTGCAACTGCTGTACCGGTGGTTACCCCCATCATTCTCTGACTCAACGTGTTACTTGCTCTCCAAAAATCTCCATCTGAACCATCGTTGTTGGTCCACTCATTGATTTTCGGGCCATGTCCTTCTTTATTTGGTAGCACCTTACTTGCTTTTAGGCGTAACCACCCTGGGCGTTCAGTTAACGACCAGTGACTATCTCTAGGGTTATGGTTCCACTCCCATTGCGGGCCTAATTTTGCTGATGAAAAGTCATCATCGCTTTTTGGCGCTGTGATTGGATAACCATTTATAGGTTTTTTGTATCTTTTAACAGGTTCGCCAATTCCATCATTATCTTCATCAACCCCTATAATTGGCCATCCGTCAACCCATGTAACTGGTTCAAGTACTTGAGGACGACCTTGAAAAGGTATATCGTCATTTTGGATAAGTTGATGCATGTACCACCAAGAACCATCAGGTGCTTTCATTAGGCCACCTTGACTAGCACTTCGATTATTAAATTCAGATCCTTTCTCTAAAACCGTTTTGACTTCATAAGGCCCATAAATACTTTCTTTAGAGCGAAGTACTAGCTGTTTTCTATCATTTTTAGGGTTTTTTACACCAGGCTTTGTTGATTTATCCCCCATAGTCCATTGTGCCATGAAGATGTACCAAGTACCGTCTATTTTGTAAATTTTAGCAGCTTCAGCTCCCATGCCTGTATAAACTAGTTTCCCTTCATCTAATATTTTTGTCCCATCCCAACTCATTTCATAAATGCGATTTTCATTTCCTTCAATTTTATTATCAGGAGACTTTTGTTTTGCACCCGTATTAATGATTACATATGCTTTTTTAGTTTCTTGATCCCAAAAAACAGCAGGGTCATCAAGTACATCAGCTTTGGGTAACATCATAATTGGCTCACTCCACGGGCCAGCTATATCATCAGCCATTGTTACCATTAATCCGTGCTGATAATCTATTTGATATACATACCATTTCCCTTCGTGATATGCGATATCACCCGCCCAAGTACCAAATGAATAACCATTCATACGGTCCCAGTTATACTCTGGAGCCCAAGATAACTTTGGGAATGCGTGACCCACGTTGGTCCAGTTCACCATATCCTTAGATTTTAAAATTGGCATCCCTGGAGACATATGTTGTTTAGAAGTAATCATGTAATAAGTATCACCCACTTGCTCTATATCAGAGTCGGGATAATCAGCGTTTAAAATAGGGTTTATATATGTCCCATCACCTTGATCACCAAAGCTGCCTATATTTGTAGGCGTTGTTGACTCTGTAGAAATTGTTATTTGGTCGGAAGTTACTTTAGAGTTACAGCCAGCTAAAATTGCTGTCAAAGAGATACTTAATGTAGTGAGTTTAAGTGTGTGTAGTGTCAGTTTCATAAACGTTCTTATTGCTTTAGTTTGAGTTAATTTGATTGCATAAGATTATGTTTGATTTTATTTTAAGTCAACCTGTACGTTTTTCAGGCTATCCCAAGATTATTTACTGTAGGAACGAAGTAAGAAGTTCGACATGCTGAGCTAATAATTTTGTTGGCTGAATAGAGGTTATTCAAAAAAACCTCACAAAGCACATATAAAAGCAATATTGGAATTAGTTAATATTACTTGTCAGTAATGTATCTTTTGTGTGAAAATCGTCAAAATCGCTCAATATTAATCTTTTGCTGCTTTTAGCAGGTATACATACCTCCAATTTACTTAATACGCTCGTGTAATAGGGTGACTATTGGTGATTTAATAATTATTAAAGCGCTGCAGTTTAATTAGTTCAGTTAATACAGCGGTTAAACCGACACATTTAAAAGTAAAAAGAAGAATAGGAAAGTTCTTCTTTGGTTACATTCAATCTTTGCAACAAAGGAAGAGGATAAATGATAAAAAACACACATAAGATAGCAGGAGCCCTTGGTTTTCTGATGTTAAGTTTAACAAAACCAGTTATTGCATCAGAAAAGCCGAATGTCATATTT
Organism: Pseudoalteromonas sp. SIMBA_162; assembly: GCF_046535955.1. Lineage (NCBI taxonomy): Bacteria > Pseudomonadati > Pseudomonadota > Gammaproteobacteria > Alteromonadales > Pseudoalteromonadaceae > Pseudoalteromonas > Pseudoalteromonas sp. SIMBA_162. Next base: position 26,235 of record NZ_JAWJBQ010000014.1, read on the forward strand.
ATTTTGACTGACGACCTTGGTTTCAATCAGGTAGGTGCATATGGTAACACACCAATTAAAACGCCTAACTTAGATGATATTGCCAATAAAGGGATAAGGTTTAACCAAGCTTATGCTGGCAATACGGTATGTTCACCTTCTCGAGTTTCGCTTTTTACAGGTCGTGATGGTCGTTACATGACTAATAACTCAAATACGGTTCAGTTAGTTGAAAGTGATATCACTGTTGCGCACGTTCTTAAGTACGCAGGCTATGACACTGCACTATTTGGTAAGTACTCAATTGGCTCTCAAATGGGTGTAACCGATCCGTTAGCAATGGGATTTGATACTTGGTACGGTATGTATTCTATTTTGGAGGGGCACAGACAGTACCCTCAGATATTATGGCGTGATGGTAAAAAAATACGTATTACTGAAAACGAAGGTGGTAAAAAAGGCGCATATGCCCAAGAGTTATTTGCTAATGAAGCCATTGATTACATTGAACAAGAGCGCGAAAACCCATTTTTTGTAATGCTAACGTTTTCTTCTCCGCACGCGGAACTAGCGGTGCCTGAAAAATACAGTAAGCAGTATTCTTTTGATGAAAAACCTTATTCAGGAATGTCCACTGGTACGCCAAGCGATAAATACGCAGCTTATTATCCAGAGCCAGTAAAAAAGCCTAACGCTACATTAGCTGGTATGGTAAGCGCGCTTGACGATTATGTTGGCCAGATTACAAAAGCACTAGATGAAAAAGGTATTTTAGATAATACAATTATTGTGTTTACATCTGATAACGGCCCTCATGATGAAGGTGGAGCAGACCCTAAATACCTTAAAGCTGCGACACCTTATAAAGGGCAAAAACGTGACCTTTATGATGGCGGCATACATGTGCCTATGTTGATTCAATGGCCAGATAAAATCAAAAAGTCACGTGTTGACGAAACACCTTGGTTGTTTGCCGATGTGTTGCCAACATTAGCCGATATTACAGGGGTGGACTTAAACCTTATTCCTCGTGTTAAAACAAATGGTGTTTCAATAAAGGGTTTATTGAAAGACTCACCAGAGCCGCAAGCTGATAGAGTATTGTACTGGGAATTTGCTAAGCAAGTAGGTGACCCAAACTCTGGTGTTATAGGTGATACTTTTCAAGCTGCTCGTAAAGGCGACTTTAAAGCGGTCAGATATGGCATTGAATCACCTGTTGAGCTTTATAATATCACTCAAGATCCAGGTGAAACTAATAACCTGGCTTCACATAAAGAGTCACTCGCAAAAGAGTTTTTTGACTTATTTGAGAAATATAAAGACTAAGAAGCTTAAGATAAGTGATGGGTATGCCATCACTTATCTATTAAAATTAATAATATGTGTAGTATCCTCAGCACTTCCGAAATCCCCCACTCAATAAATGCTCACATTCAATCTTTTTTAATCATATCATTGCAATTGTTATCATGCTGATTTATTGTGTTTCAGATTAGTAAAATTTTTATTAAATATTATTTAAAAGGTTAATACGGCAACTGATAGTTAATAATAACTCTCAGTTTCAAATTTACTTATATTGTCTACACATAAGTGAACTAAAAGTTTAACGGTCTTCAGAATACACACAATAATTAGGATTTTTTTGATGAACAAAAAATTTAAACTAGCACTGGTACCTTTTGCTGTAAGTCTTTTACTTACAGGGTGCTCAGAATCAAATACGACGGCAAAAACGGTAGATAAAGTAGAGTCAGGTGTTCAGTCAGTTGAAATCACCGACAAAAGCATTAAAGCTAATTCAGTGATTAGCTTGGCTAACAGCACTGCTGAGTGGCAATTATCTCACCTCGATGATTTGTCGTATATTCCAGAATCTCATCGTGCTAAATCAGAAAACCCTAAGTTTTGGATTCAAGCATCATTTTATATTGGTTTAACACGTTGGGCTGAAACAACAGATAACAAAGACTATTTACGCTACATTCAAGAGATGGCAAAAGAGCAAGACTATGAGTTGCTGCTAGACCGCCCTTACCATGCTGACGATCACACAATTGGTCAAACTTATTTATGGTTAACAGAGCAAACAGGTAATAAAGACGCTTATAAGCCTACCCAAGAATTATTCGACAAAATCTTAGCTAACCCACCTAAAGTTGGCTTAGAAATGTTAGATGAAACCAGTACTACTCAAAACGGCGCTCACTTTGAAGGTAATTGCCAAGATCGTTGGTGTTGGGCTGATGCGTTATATATGGCGCCAAGAACGTGGTTAAAGTTAAGTAATGTAACGGGTGATCCAAAATACTTTGAATATGCCGATAAGGAATTTTGGGCAAGTGCAGATTACCTATTTTCTGATGAATATGGTCTGTTCTTTAGAGATAGTCGCTATTTCGATATGAAAAATAAAAATGGTAATCCAGTATTTTGGGGGCGAGGAAACGGCTGGGTATTTGCTGCAATCCCGTTGATTATAGATGATTTACCTGAAGGGCACCCGTCAAGAGACCGCTATATCGAGTTATATAAAAAGAACGCTGCGGGCTTGATGAAATTGCAACGTGAAAACGGTTATTGGCCCGCATCGCTTATGGACCCTGATATAGTTAAAACACCAGAGGTGAGTGCAACAGGTTTTATTACTTTTGGTTTAGCGTGGGGCGTTAATAACGGTATTTTAACTGATGAAAAATCAAAAGAAATAGTAGAAAAAGGCTGGCATGCTATTGAAGACGCTGTAGAGCCAAGTGGTCGTGTTAATTGGGTTCAGCATGTTGGTAAATCTCCAGATCCTGTTAAAAAGACAGATTCACAATTATACGGCGTTGGTGCAGTTCTTTTAGCTGCATCAGAAATGGTCAAATGGGAAGGCTAAGTCTTTTTGTAAAATTTATTTCCCTTCAATTTACCTCAGCTGAGGATTAAGTTTTTATTCCTATTAATAAGCTTTATTAATAGGAATTTTTTTATCCATAGGCCGTAGGTGAGTTGAAGAAAGCTCTATTAGGAGTACGGATTAATGAAAAAAGTTATAGCGCTTTTCTTTGTAACACTATTATCAGCATGTAATGCCCAGCAAGACCAAGAAAGCTTGCTTGTTCAACCCAGTAACTTATTAGTTGAAGGTAAAGAACGCCCTTTAAATGTTCATAACCTTCGGCCGAAGCTATCTTGGCATTCAAATATTAAAAGCCAATCTTATTATCAAGTTCAGGTAAGCCGAGACAGTCAGTTCAATTTAAATTCCTTACTATGGGATAGCGGTAAGGTGAAAGCAAAGCAATCACTTAATATTGCATATTCAGGCCCAGCACTTGCAGCAAATGATACTGCTTTTTGGCGGGTACGCGTCTGGCAATCAGAACAAGTGAGTGAGTGGAGTCGTATTAGCTCATGGGAAATGGGATTGTTAACCAAAGATGATTGGCAAGCTCAGTGGCTACAAGTTGAAAAGCAAGAGATTACACCTGTTACACCGAGTGTAGAACAGTGGGCGCTCTATGCAACTGGTCTGAACCCTGAAGATTTATCAACTTTAACCAAGGATAAAACTAAAACCCAAGAGCTGGTTATTGAACAAGTTAAAGTACAACCTACAGCCAGTTTATTTCGCCATACTTTTAAAGCTGAAAGTGGTAAAAAAATAGTTAAAGCTAAGCTTCACAGTACTGCCGGTGGGTATTACGAAGTGTATCTTAATGGGCAGAGGGTTTCAGATCGTATTATGGACCCAGGACAAACTGATTTTGATAAGCGTATTCTTTACAACACTGATGAAGTGTCTAATTTTCTTTTACCGGGTGAAAACACTATTGCCGTTCACTTAGGAAGTGGCTGGTATGACGAAAACATTGCATTTAGTCGATGGAAAAATCCTGATGGTTCAGAAGATAAGCCATCCAAAACTCTTTCTTATGGCCAACCTAAATTTATTGCTCAATTAGAGTTAGCATTTGATGATGGCTCTACGCAATTAATCACTTCAAATAAACAGTGGCTCAGTCATCCGTCTGCAATAATAAAAGAAGGTATCTTTTCTGGTGAATTGTTTGATGCTAATAAAGTGCTAGCTGATTGGAATCTCAACACGAGTAATCTTGACAACTGGCAGCCTGTAGAAGTACTTAGCCAGTGGCCTACAGAAGAACTAGAGCCACAATTATTACCGCCTATTCGGGCTGTAAAAGAAATGACTGTACAAAAAATATTTCAACCTAAACCAGGTGTCTGGGTATTGGATTTTGGACAGAACTTTACTGGTGTACCTACTCTAAATCTTGATAAGTTGAACTTAGAAAAGGGAAGTCCAGTGTATCTTCGTTATGCTGAATGGGCTGATATAGATGGTAACATTAGCCAAAAAACAGGCGGTGGAGCACCACTATTAAAACAAGTGGATGGTTATATTGCTTCTGGTAATGATGCATCAACGTGGACACCAGAATTTTCTTGGCATGGCTTTCGTTATTTAGAAATAACAGGACTTAAACAAGCACCAGCTATTGATGCCATTAAAGCGCATTTAGTAAGAAGCGATGTTGAAATTGCGGGTACTTTTAAAAGCTCTAATGATTTAATTAACCGCATTCATGATATGGCGTTATGGAGTTATGAAAGTAATTTAATGGCTGTACCAATGGATTGCCCTATCAGAGAGCGTGCGGGCTGGACTGGTGATGCACATGCTGCGCTTATCACTGGTAACTATAATTATAATATGGACAACTTTTGGCAAAAGTATTTAGGTGACTTTAGTACGGCAACATTCCAAGCCCCTGCCGTGGTTCCAGGTAAGCGTACACACGGTGGCAATTTTGATTGGGCCGTTGCTGAGATAATTATTGCTTGGGAACATTACCGTCATCACGGTGACTTACAAGTACTACAGAGACAATTTGATAGTTTACTGGAGTATATGCAGCTAGCCGAAAGTAAATTAGATAATGGCTTATTACGTATAGGCTACGGTGATTGGTGTGATCCCGTTTTAAAACCGGGTATGGGTCGAAAACGCTGTAATCCACAGCACACTTCGCCAACAATTACGAGTTCAGCTTTACTTGCTCATGGCGCCGATCTAATGAGTAAAATAGCTGCTTTACTCAATGAGGCAGATAAATCACAACAATTTACTGACTTATTCCAAGCAATCAGTGCGCAGTTCAATAAAGAGTTTTATAACCCGCAGACCGGACATTATGGTAGTCAAACCGCGGATGCAATGGCGCTACGCTTTGGGATTGCGCCAGCTGATTTACGCCAATCAATCGCAGCTGCCTTAAATAAAGATGTGGTCGAGAAGTGGGGCGGTCATGGCTCTGTAGGTGCACTTGGTCAAACCTATTTGTATTTAGCATTAAGCGATTACGGCTATGCGGACACTGCTTTTAATATTTTTACTGCAGATGGTTACCCTGGCTACTCATTTCAATTTGAAAAACTTAACGCGACAACCCTTTGGGAGCGAAAAGGGGTTTTAGACCCAGATCTTGATCCAGAGCGGAGAAACGCCCCAGGTCGTTCATTAAACCATCCATTTCATAGCGGTTACGATGGATGGTTTTACGAAGGGCTTGGTGGGATCCGCCCGTTAGATGATAAAGCTGGCTTTCAGGAGTTTGAACTTCGCCCTGTCTTTCCAAAAGAACTCGAATGGGTTGATGTTACCTATCAAACGGGTTACGGAAAAATCAAAAGTAGCTGGGCGCAAAAAAATGGCGTTGTTAAATGGGATATACAAATACCCAATAACAGTAGCGCTTACGTAACTATTCCAAATGAACCAAAAAAACTCTACAAAGCAGGTGTCTACTCCTTTGAAATTAAAAATATTGTAGATACTGGTTCACATTGATATTGAATAGTTTGCTTATGTGGGTTTTTAGTTAAGCCCACTAAGTTAAATAAAGCATTAAGCAGAGTGCGAGCTTGTACATGCAAAGTGCTAATGAAATTCTATAGGTAACTTTTGCAACTATATGGTGCCAAGTATTCTTAAGTTCGAGCTCTGATCCGCGTAATTATTCCTGATAAGCAAACTAACCTCACCCTTATTAATGTAAGTAAAATGTAGCGAAGATATTTTTAGTTTGACATTATCAATCAAAATGAGTCAATATCAGTCAATAAGAGTGTTGTGTTCAGTCGATATTCAACAGGTGTACAGGCGTAATTGTAAGGCATGTCTGCTCAGTATTAAGTAGTGGCTGATTTTAAAAGAGGTATTAATGAGCAAAATAATTACTAAAAGTGCTTTGGCTGTTGCTGTATTACTGGCGTTACCGGCATGTGATGCGGTTGAAACGAATAGTAAGCAAGGTACTCTTTTAAATGAAGATGCTATGTTTTGTAGTGCCACACTTGATAAAGCCCAATTACAATTGGACGATTTCAGAAAAGCTTATACAAACCCAAATAAAATACCGACTTCTTTTAGTGACGGTAAAGTCAATTTCATTACCCCAATGGGGTGGACGAGTGGTTTTGTCGCTGGCAGCTTTTGGTATATGTATGAGCACAATCAAGATAAAAGCTGGTTAAATACCGCAGTTGAATGGACTAGTGCATTAGAAGATATGCGTTTTAATCGTAAAACTCATGATGTGGGTTTTATTATGAATAACAGCTTTGGTAATGGTGTAAGGCTAACCGGTGATAAAAGTTATACCCCTATTTTAGTAAGCACGGCTCAAACATTAATGGAGCGTTACAATCCCAAAATTGGTGCTACATTCTCATGGAGTTGGGGTGTATGGGAGTTTCCAGTCATTATTGATAACATGATGAATTTAGAGTTGTTATTCAATGCGTCAATTGCGACAGGGGATCAAACTTATTATGACGCCGCTGTTAGTCATGCGACAGTAACTATGAAGCATCACTTCAGGGGTGATTTTAGTTCATACCACTTAGTTAATTACAGCCGAAATACTGGACTGCCACTATCAAAACAAACCTTCCAAGGTATTACAGATGACTCATCTTGGTCACGAGGCCAAGCATGGGGGGCTTATGGCTATACAATGGTTTATCGCTACACAAAAGATGAAAAGTTTTTAAACCATGCACGTAATATTGTGAATTACATCCTTACTCACAAAAACATGCCTGAAGATCTAGTTCCGTATTTTGATTATAACGCGCCTGATGATCCGGAAATTAAAAACTATCGAGACTCGTCAGCAGCATCACTTCTTGCTAGTGGACTATTTGAGTTGGCAAGCTATGTTGAAAAAGAAGAGGCAGCACGTTACCGCAAAGCTGCTTTGACGATGTTAAGAAGCTTAAGCTCACCAGAATATCTCGCTGAAAAAGGCGACAATGGCCACTTTTTACTTAAACAAGCAACGGGCAATTATCCTGCTGGTAAAGAGCTAAATGCGGCGCTTAATTATGGCGATTATTATTATTTAGAAGCGCTTAATCGCTGTAAAAGCACAATTTAACTATGAATACCGCTTGCAACAATAAACACACAATAATTTAGGAACACCCGACAATGTCTGTAATCACCAGTAAAATAAAACGGGAAATACCAGTGCGCAATTTCTTGCACTCCAGCTTAGTCACGCCTTGTTTTATTCTTTTAATAACACTCATCGCATTTAGAGCGTCGGCAGAGGTAGAGCGCCCTTCGATTTGGGTAAAAAAATCTGAACGTCCAGAGATTTTAAATAAAATTAAAACAGAGCCTTGGGCAAAGTTATTATTTGAAGAGCTTAAACACCGTGTTGAACCAATCGCTGCACTTAATAAAGAAAAGCGTTTGAAACCGCTTGAAGAGCTGCCCTTAGTTTGGAATGAAGATAAGTTACAAGCACCTACGTTACCTCTATTTAGAGTAAAAGGCGGCGGTAGTAAAGAGCAGTTAACGCAAGTTATTAAAGCTTTGCAAGACGGTGTGGATTGTGGCGTGATGTATTATTTAACTCAGGAAGATAAATACGCCGCCTGTGGTGCTGACATTCTGAACACCTATACCAACGCATTAATGCTAATGAAGGTTCATAAAGAAGGCGCCATGAACTCAAGTTGGATGTTCCCGGGTGACCACCTATACGAAGCCCGTGTGATAGGTGCTCAATTACCTATTATTTATGATTTTGTTTATCCTTATTTAAAGTCTGGTGGCAAGGTTTACGACTTGCAATCAAACAGCTTAGTCGCGTTTGATTTTGACCAGGCGCAACAGGTTTTTAAAACCTATATTTGGTTAGCGCTTAATAAAGGTTTACTAGACTCAAACTGGCCAGTATTAGAGTCATCAAGCCTTGTACACAATATTTTGGCGTTAAATGACCCAGAGGAAATCGCTAAGTATTTACCGTACTATACACACTTAGATACTAAGCATCAGGCTTCACTAAAAACGGTAGCAAAAAAGTTTGAAAACGAAGGCGATATCTGGCCAGAGTCTTTTCAGTACTCTAAGCACGTAGCCGCTTTTTCGGTTTATCTAATGACGTTGCTCGACCGTTACGATCCAACGCTTAAACTAGGTAAAAAATATACTAATATTCCTGCGGCATTTACCTCGTACTACGACCTACAATACCCAAACAACGAATATCCTTACATTGGTGATGGCCATCGTACTTATAAACCAGAGTATTCGGCTTTAGAAATGTCATTGTTATTAGCTAAATTAAATAGTAACGAAAAACAAATAAATGACTTTAGTAATTATTTAGCCTCAAGCATTAATGCTGGCGTATATGATCGAGGACACCTTCATAACCGTTCTTACGGCCCAAGCCCATATTATACGCCCCTACAACTGCTATGGTCTGTAAAGGAAATACAAAGCAGCCAAGAGGTCGACGTAGCGCCACCTCGTCCTAGAACCAAACGTTTAGAATATGCGGGAATGAATATTCAACGTAATGTTAGTAAACAAGATCCCGTTAAAAACAGTTTAATGGCATTTGTGGCAGGGGGCTCTTATATTCATGGTCATGCTTCTGGTATGGACATGGAACTATATGGTCAAGGCCATGTTCTTGGCATTGACGGAGGTAAGGGCACTTACAGAACACCGATTCATGAAAATTATTATCGTTTATTTGCCGCACATAACTCAGTGATAAGTAATGGAGCATCTGCCTCTAGCGGTGATTGGATAAACTTAGGTATTAATCGCGTGCAGTCTATCGCTATGGAGCCTGCAGCCGGTGAAACTGGTGTCTCAGATAAATACTCGTTTAATATTTCATCTTTTTATGATGAATTTAATAAAGTTACCCCAGCTAATCATCAGCGTACATTAGCATTGATCAAACTCTCTGATACTAAAGGCTACTACCTAGATATCTTTAAAGCTAAAAGTGATTATGAGCAAGAGTTTCACGATTATGTTTACCACAACATAGGTGACAAAGTTGATATAACGACAAACTCAAAAAAAGTAAAATTAAAAGCAGATGCGCAGCGCTACCAAGCGGCAGCTAAAACCCCGTGGGTTAAACATAAAGATTATCAGCACCCAGGCTGGCACTATTTTGAAGATGTTAAAACGGCGTCAGTTTCATCACAGCAATTCGAGGCAACGTTTACGGCATCTAAATTGGGCGATAAATCAATCGCCATGCGAGCATTAATTCCTGCAGGGCTTGATATTGAGCTTACAACTGTAAACGCGCCAAAAGCTTATGGCGCGTCTGCGCCATACAACAAAAAGCCACTGCCCACGTTTTTAATGCGCCACCAAGGCGAAACGTGGAGTAACCCATTTACAGTGGCTTACGAATCAGTAACCGAAGGTGAAGACTATGCGTTAACTGCTGTAGAAAGGCTTTACGAAAAAGATCTATTTAAAGGTGTAAAAGTCAGCGCCACGGTCGATGGAAAGTCACTAACGCAATACATCATTGTGCAAGAAAATAGTAATGATAAATACGAAGACAAAGAGTTAGGTATTTACTTTGAAGGTCAATTTGCCGTTATAACTGTCGATGAGCAAAACAAATTGGTAGATATGTATATAGGCAAGGGTACTAATCTACAATTTAAAAAACAGACGCTTACAACCTTTTATAAAAATTCAGCCTACATGAAAATGTAATAATAGAGGTTTCATCCTCAATTTAAATTGAGTGTGGTTTATAAACCAACAATATAAACCATGCTCACTTACACTCGATATTTACTTACACATCACACCGAGACACACTATGCCATTATTCATACCCCTTAAAGCCTCAGTCGCAAATCGCATTAAAAAAGCAGTCGTTTTAAATTTAGTTATTGCCACCGGATTGTTAAATAGTGCTTGCTCTACAAATACGCCAGTCAAACAAAACACCGCGTTTTTGGATGAGCGCGCTGCATTAATAAAAAAATATTCAGCAACAGATAACGTATTTTCAACTCTGCAAAATCAAGTCGACCCAAATGATCCGCAAAGCAGTGAATATTGGCGTTGGAGAATTGATCAATACTTATATGGTTCTTACCCTGATTATCAAGCTATTTATGATAAATACACAAAAGGAAAATCGTTTCACCAAATTTACAACCTACCACCTGAAAACCTAGGCCCTAAAAAGGCTCTACCAGCATCGTTACCAAAACTACCTGAAGGTTATTTTACCGACAACCTTCAAGGAAACCCACACACCGGCTGGCACGATGTCATTGGTGATAAAGTATTTATTACGTATCAAGGGCATTTAACCGACCCTTACATAGCCAGTTACGATCTTAAAAATCATCAATGGGAAGGGCCTTATAAAGCCGCTGAAAGCACGCTTTCAAAAGGTGATAGAAAAATAGATAGCCACGGGCGGCCAATACTAGAACAAGACAGTAAAGGTCACTTTCATATTATTTATGGCGGCCACGGCGGAGAACGTGAAGACGGTTTAAATCCGCTTTCAATCGACACCCCTCATGCCGGTGGAAGAATGCTTCATGTTATGTCAGAGAAACCAAATGACATGAGCAAGTTTGTTTATGTAAACGACATAACTCCGTTTGCATCGTATACCGCCAGTGAAAAAATGGCCAACGGCGACATTTACCTATTTACCCGCACAGGAACGCATAAATCACCTTGGGTATATTACAAAATGCCAAGTGGTGCACAAACGTTTGATAAACCGGTCATCATTACAGCACCCACACCGCAAGAGCACAATCCAATAAACGTCGATACGTTTTATATTACCCCAAAGAAAGTGTCTGATACTGAAATCGCTATTAGTTCATTGTGGCATGAATGCAACTTTCTTGAGGAGCACAACAAAACTAATTACGGGCGTATTAACTCATATTACATGAAGCTAGATACCACTACAGATACGTTTTATAACGCACAAAATGAAAAGTTAGCGTTACCTATAACGTTAGCGAAAGCAAACGAAAAAACACTGGCTTTTGACTCCACACAACGAGAAGAAACACCTTTTAGTACCGTTCCTGTGGTGTTAGAAAATAATGCCCCTGCGGTTGCGTATCAAGCGCGCACTAAAAGTTACAGAGAGTGGCGTGTCACGTCGTTTGAAAACGGCCAATGGAAACACAGCCAACCTATGCCTGGTGCAGCTAACAGAACCTTGACCGATAATAAAAACATCACGATCACCAATATTTTAAAGCTTGAAGTATTAAGCCAAGAGCAAAACCAATACACAGCCGCAGTTAGTTTTAAAGACGCCAAAGGCCAATCTATTTTTGCTACAGCAAAAAGTAACGATGGTCAAAATTGGCGTATTGATAAAACTCATTTAAGCTCTGCAAAATCAAGAATCGAAATGAACGTTGTAAAAAAAGAGCAGGGTAACGCCATCGCTGTTTTACTCAATGTTAAAAAAGGTTCATCGCAACGTTTATACCTATGGAGTGAAGGTAAGTTCCGTCCACACTAATTACGACTCTTTATTTACAGAGGATGTATAAGTTGTATTCATCCTCTTTGTTTGTATAAGACGACAGTGTTGTGCATTAAAAAATACAGGATAATAACAATGAAAAATATTATTAAAAACAGCAAGCTAGTTTACAGTTTTATACTGATAATGAGCGCGTTGTGTAAACCAATGTATTGGTTTAGCTAATTGATATTTCCCTTACCGTCACAGAAATAGCCAACATAAATCCATAAAAGTTGATGGATTGATGTCCTAAAACAGCTCAAGTCGTGTGCATTGTGCTGACAGGTTTAGCTGCTTGGTAAAGCAGCTAATACCAAGCAAAGTAAAAATAAGAGAATAACGATGAAAGTATTATTGACCTGTTTTAGTTCATTAATAAAAGTAAGCCTAATTTTGCTGCTCATCAGCCGCTCTGTGGCGGCAAGGGAACAATCCCAAATATCAGCACCTATCACAGCCACAGAGAAAAAAAGCGAACCAACAAGTAAAGAAAGCCAATTCAAAAAAATGAATAACGCAGCATGGCAACAACTTTTATTCGATCGCGGTGATAAAGACTGGAGAGAACATTGGCTGGTAGACGGCTTAGTTGGCACTATTGAAAACACACCTGAAGGCATGCATGTAAAAGCTGGACCAGAAGCGAAAAATCACTCTCACCACCTTGTGGTTTGGACAAAAAAAAGTTTCTCTGGCGATATCAAAATTGATTATGAATACACCCGCACTGATAACCAAGTACGTTACGTCAGCATTTTATATTTACTCGCGACAGGTGAAGGTACTGAAGGCTTTGACAAAGATATTACGAACTGGGCTGATTATCGGCAAGAGCCATATATGCGCCACTATTTTGATAATATGAACGCTTACCATATTAGTTATGCCGCTTTTGGTATGAATAACAGCGACGCTGATAATGATTATGTTCGTGCCCGTCGTTATACACCGCTTGAGAATAAAGGCTTAAAAGGCACAGCGCTAGCTGGCGATGACTTTAATACTGGCTTTTTTAAAGTCAGTGTCCCTCATCACATCACGGTCATTAAAAAGGGTGATGATTTGTGGATGAAGTTGGCGAATGACGAGCAAAGCAAAGTTTACTACTGGGATACAACTAGTCACCCTGAAATTACCGAAGGCCATATTGGGTTACGTCATATGTTTACTCGTAGTGCCATCTATAAAAACTTTACTATTTCAACCTTGACTGAAAAATAATCTTAAGGAAATGTTTATGTTCACAATCAAAAAGCTTTTATGGCCAATTGTGTTAACAGGTCTACTCTCCGCTTGTTATTCTCAAAAAGCGACTAACACAATACAAAGCGAAAGCATTAATACTGCCAAGCCTGATCAACATAATATCGTGATGATCATTGTTGATGATTTACGTCCAGTATTAGGTGCCTATGGCGATAAAAATGCCTATAGTCCTAATATTGATGCTTTAGCAAAACAAGGGATCACATTTAAGCAGGCTTATGCCAACGTGCCCGTATGTGGCGCCTCGCGTGCAAGCATGTTAACTGGCCTTAGGCCCACTAAAAATCGCTTTATTGATTACAAAGCTAAAGCTGAAGAAGATGCCCCAGGCGCAAAGTCCCTACCTCAAGTACTCAAAGAGTCGGGCTATTACACAATGGGAATTGGAAAAATTTTCCACAATGGTAAAGATTTAGTCGAAGAGAGTTGGAGTGAAAAGTTGCAATCCTCTGGTTTACCGCACGCAACCCGCTTAAATCCTGAATCAGAAATATTTTTAAAAGCCAATAAGAAAAACCCTAAGCAGCCTAAGGGTCCTTGGTATGAAATTGCCGATGTAGCAGATGAAGATTACCCTGATGGTAAAGTAAAGCAAAAAGCACTAACCGCACTTGAAAAATTAGCCAATAGAAAACAGCCGTTTTTCTTAAGTGTTGGTTTTATTCGTCCCCACTTACCTTTTTATGCCCCAAAAAAATACTACGACTTACACCCTGAAACTAAATTTGAGCCATTTTTTCATCAGGAGTACCCTAAAAATGCTCCTAAATCACTGAAAGGTTCAGGTGAGATCCATAGTTATCACTTTAAAGAGTACGAGTACAATAGTGATAAATTTCATACAGCTTCACTGCGAGGTTATTACGCTTCAGTAAGTTATATTGACGCATTAGTGGGCGATCTCGTTAAACAGATAGACCAATTGGGCTTGCGAGATAACACCACGATTATTTTTACCAGTGATCATGGCTTCCATTTAGGTGAGCATAATTTTTGGACAAAGCACACTATGCTCGATACCGCATTACGTGTCCCACTAATTATTGCAGGACCCAGCATCAAGGAAAATATGAACACTGATGCGTTAGTTGAGTTACTCGATATCTTCCCGACTGTTGCTGAGATTACTCAGGTTACCCCACCAGTTAATATAGCTGGAAAAAGCTTTACTGCGGTACTTAAAACGCCTTCACTTAACCATAAAAGGCACATATATAGCCGATTTAAAGCGGGGGATTCAGTCGTCACTGAGGATTTTATTTTTACTTCGTATCAAGCTGAAAACAGTCAAATAGAAGAGATGCTGTTTGACTTGAAAAAAGATCCTCATGAAACTGTTAATGTGGTTAATCAAGCCGAATATCAAGCACAAGTGGCGGAGTTGAGGGCTAAATTAGCGGTATGTATGGAGCAAGAGCAGTGCCAAACGCAATAATAAAATTTGTATATAGATATTGAGAATGAAAAAACAAATATCAAAGCCTGTATTGGCACTGTCGCTGCTTTATCTTCTAAGTTGCTGTCAAAGTACTCCCCCTGAGGCCGTTTGAATACTTTGCTGACAATGCGCTTAGTGAGCCTCTAGCCATTGTTCAACATCTAGCTGCTTACCTAGTACTGTTTACTTACCCTTATGTAGCAGCGTATAACTACAATACAAAACAGTGGCAAGGTCCTTTCCAAGTTGGAGAAAGTGACCTTGTCTCATGAATAAAAAGAAACCTGAAAATCACGGTAAACCGGCCGAAACAACTGCTTCTTGTTTAAATTCGGTTGTACAAGTTTTGTTTTTTCGTTTTGTCATTTAACACCTCAATATTAGAACATTTTCCATTATTAAAGTGCCCTATTCAATTAAACCAGTTCATTATAAGGTGGATCTTTTATTTCGGAAATTACTATGCTCGGTTATTCAGGTTTTGTAGTTATTATCTATAAAATTAACAACTATTTGCACCCAGCTAGGAAGTCTAATCGCCGCTAACTGATTTCTTATTTTACTTAGCGCTTTAAAACTGCTCTATTATTTCAAAAATTCTAGTTGAAGTAACATAAACGGTTTAATGAGCTTTTCTTCGCTCTTTATATGTTAATTTCTACTTAAACAAATGATACACTAAAGTCAAATTCACTCACCAAGGTGTAAAACCAATCATGAAAATAGCATTAATGTTTGAAAATAGCCAAGCGGCTAAAAATCCAATTATTTTAAACGAACTTGAAAGTGTTGCCTTACCGTTGGAACACAGTGTGTTTAACGTGGGTATGAATAGCGAAAACGATCATCACCTGACGTATGTTCATTTAGGCATTATGGCGGGGATTTTACTGAACGCTAAAGCCGTTGATTTTGTATTTGCAGGATGTGGCACTGGCCAAGGTGCGATGATGTCGTTAAATGCTCATGATGGTGTTTTCTGCGGCTATTGTATTGACCCTTCAGATGCCTTTTTGTTTAACCAAGTGAATAACGGTAACGCATTAGCACTGCCGTTTGCTAAAGGATTTGGTTGGGGTGCTGAGTTAAACGCGCGTTATATTTTTGAAAAAGCACTTACCGGTGAGCGCGGTGCGGGTTACCCTGTTGAGCGCAGGGAGCCTCAGGTGAGAAACGCATCAATTTTAACGCAAGTAAAGTCAGCCTTAGTTAGTCGCAGCTATGTTGATTCATTAAAAAACCTTGATCAAGAATTAGTTAAAACCGCAGTTTCGGGTGAGCGTTTTCATGCATGTTTATTTGAAAACGGCCTAGATCAAGACCTTATTGATTATGTTAAGTCATTATTAGCTTAATAACTGACTCGCATTCGGAGAATTGTCAGTAAGTAATATCCCTTGAGTTACTATTAACTTAAGGGTTATTACTTATAAAGTTTGAACATCACAACCACTTGCTGCCGATTTTAGCTGGTGCTATCCCTCAGAATACCTTTGCGTTAATTGAAACTACCTTGTTTATTTTCTCTCTTTTTACCGTTTGTTTAACAGTCACGTACTTCTAAGTGAAATAGAGTTAAATCTATTTTCAAAGATTAATGTTGATAGTTTGTTAGTTTATTAAATTTCATTTACAATCATTTTTACTCATATTAAGTCGTTATGCATAATTGTTCTTATCTTGATGATTTACAGAGACGAACAGGGTGTTCAAAAATCCCTTAATAGAAAGTAGCGATTACAAATTACCGACTTTATCAAGATAGAGAAACAAATAATGAAAAAACTATTACTGCCTTTGATTATTTTAAGCACTTTTTTGAGTGTAGCTTGTAGTCAAAGCACAACACGTATTGAAGGTAAAACGAAAGAGAGTGCCTCAAATCAATCAATAAAAGGCAAATTTGAAGCTCTTAACCCGCCTATAGGTCGTTTGGCCGTAGTCATAGATGGTAATTCCCCTGATCCCGATGATATTGGTGCTACACCTGTTATGTTGGCGCTTATACAAAACACTGGGTTATCTAGCCGACTTGTTCATTTATCTCACTCTTGCGATTTAGACCCTTTTAGAAACAAAGCGCGGTATCAAATTGATGCCGAAAATGAAATGCGTCGGCAAAATAAACTAGATGAATTAAGTGCTAGAGGTATCGATTTATTTGGACCATTTAACAATTTACGTGATTTTTATAATTGCCGAGTTGATCAAGCAGGAGCAACACAAGATTTAGTCGATGCAATCAACGCATCATCTATTGATAATCCGCTTTGGATAGTTGAAGCAGGTGAGCCCGACCTTATAGGCTATGCATTGGAAGCTGCACAAAAAAATAAGGTGCAACATGTTCACGTGGTGTCTCATCACCCTGCAAATGACAATAGCGGTGACTTTTTTACTTGGCAGCAAATTCTAGACTTTGGTGTAAGAGAGCATCAAATAGGAGATCAGAATGTGGGGCTTCAGGGGCCAATAGCTGATTGGGACTGGGCCAAAAACCATTCAGATAGCGGTATTGCATTTATTTGGGAAATGATGGCCTATGCTGAGAAAGACGGTGTTGTTCCATTTCAAACTAATAAATTTGATTGCTCTGATGCAGGAATGATTTATTGGTGGATAACGGGCGCTGATAATGGCGGTAATAAGCACTCAACACCAAAAGAGATAAAAGAAGTTTTACTGCTTAATGCGGTAAATAGGGGCTAAAAATTTGAGACTATTAAACACGAAATTAGCCCTTTATCTACCGATTATTGTAGCCAGCTTTGCAGCTTCAACAACCAATATTAATGCGATGCAGAATTATTATGAAGATTCAGGCTTCGTGGTTATAGAAGCAGAAAAATTTTCAACTCAGCACTTAGATGCTAAGAGGCGATGGTTGGTGTTTTCAAAAAATACGCCAGTTCATAATTTCGCTGATGCAGACCAAGCCCATTATCATGACGCTAGCAACGGGTCTTATATTGAAATACTACCTGATACCCGCAGTAACCATCACGAAGCGTTAGTTAGACATGAGAACTTCACAAATAAAGCCGGCACAATGGCTGTGCTTAGCTATCCGGTTTACTTTGAAACGCCTGGGAAATATTACGTTTGGGCAAGAGCATACAGCACCGGAAGTGAAGATAATGGCCTGCATTTAGGTATAAATGGGCAATGGCCAGAATCTGCACAGCGCTTGCAACTATGTGAGGGTAAACATGCATGGACATGGTCTTCTGCTCAACGAGTAAACACGAATCATTGTGGTACTCCCAACACCATTTATATCGAGATACCACGCAAAGGTGTTCATACCATTATGGTATCAATGCGTGAGGATGGCTTTGAGCTTGATAAATTACTCCTAACGAAAGAAAAGGGCTATATACCTGTAGGTAAAGATAAGCCAGAAACACTGAATAAACCTAAACAATTACAAGAAAAAACTCAGTTATTAAAGGTAACGGACTACACCCGGATTCTATACGCAGTGGACGATTTTACCATTGAAAATACGGGCGAAATTCCCTATTACCAGCATAAAGCAGAGAATGCCTTGGCAATAAATGCGGTGAACACTACTTACCGTAATAAGTTTGCACACGCAGAATATATTGTGCAGGCCAAAGACGTTGGCAGCCATACTCTTGACTTGGTCACACTAGCAGAAACAGACGGTGAATCGACTTATATTGTTTCAATAAATAATAAAAAAATTGGCGAGTTTACTAATCCAGAAACGAGTGATGATTACGAAGAAATATACTTTAGCATGAAGAGTGTTGAACTCGCTAAAGACGATATTATACGAGTTTCCTCTAAAGCAGTCACAAATGGCAAAATTCCTGAGAACGGAGGTACCGCATTTGCCAGAGGACGATGGCGAGCGCTGGTGTTTAGCAGAAATGATTAATGAATCGCTATTCTGACCATACAAAAATACAAAGAGGTGGCATATGTGTTGTATGAGTTTTGGTTACAAGCAAGTTTGGATGTGGATATTGTTATGTTGCGCTTGTAGTTCACAGGCAGTGGAAGGCGGGATTGCAAAGCATGACGTGTCTAACAAACCCAATATTTTATGGCTAGTAGTTGAGGATATGAGCCCTATTATTGAGCCCTATGGTGATAATACTATAAAAACTCCCTCCATTACTCAACTTGCAAATGAAGGGGTGACTTATACGAATGTGTATTCAACTTCAGGTGTGTGTTCGCCAAGCAGAGCAGCTATAGCGCTGGGAATGTATCCTTCTTCGGTTGGTGCAAATAATATGCGAACAACCTCTAATACTGAGCAAACAGGTTTGCCAAAATATGAGGCTGTACCCCCTGAAAATGCGAAAATGCTTAGTCAATACCTTCGCGAGGAAGGCTACTACACAACAAATAACTTAAAAACTGATTACCAATTCAAAGCGCCAAAAGCAGCATGGGATGAAAGTGGGCCTTTCGCTCATTGGCGTAATAGAAAGCCCGGGCAGCCCTTTTATGCCGTTGTTAACTTTACCACCACACACGAATCTGGATTATTTGAACCTTATGGGTTTAGAAAAATAGAATCTCGGCACTACTTTTCTGACAATAGAAAGAAAATTGCAAAACTACCACAACATCATGCTGAAAAATCATCTGAGGCGAATACACCTGAGCATGTGCCTAAAGATCTTGATTTCCCTATTCCGCCATATTTGCCTGATACTCCTCTTGTTAGGCGCGACCTATGGAAAATGTATAATAATCTTGCAGAAGCCGATAAACAGATTGCTGCGGTATTACAGCAATTAAAAGACGATGGCTTATACGATAATACTATTATTATGTTTTACTCAGACCACGGCGGACCTTTACCAAGGCAAAAGCGGTTAATTTACGATAGCGGCCTCAAGGTCCCTTTTATAGTTCGTTACCCCAATGCAAAGCATGCAGGCAAAAAAAATGACGAGCTGGTTAGCTTTGTTGATTTTGCCCCAACGCTTTTGAACCTAGCTGGTATAGATAAGCCCGTGCATATGCATGGGAGAAGCTTTTTAGGTAAACAACAAACTGCAAAACGTGAATACATCCATGCTGCAGCAGATAGGTTTGATGGTTTTACAGATGTAATAAGGGCTGTTAAAAATAAGCGCTTTAAATACATTAGAAATTACCGTCCAGAACAAGGTTATTATTTGCCAGTAGTCTATCGAGAAAAAATACCTACCATGCAGGAGCTATTACGTTTACGAGATGCAGAGCAACTTACACCGGCACAAGCTTTATGGTTTAGAGGTAAAAAAGACCCTGAAGAATTCTTTGATTTAGCCAATGATCCTCATGAGTTAAATAATATTATTACCGACCCCAGCTATAAAAAAGTGGTCGCTGAGCTTAGTGCAGAAATGGACCGTTGGTTAAGAGAAATTAACGATGAACCACGGCTTGCGGAATCCCAACTTATTAAACAATTGTGGGCGGGAAGTGAATTACAGCCAGTAACCGCAAAGCCACAATTTAAAATCAGTAATGGCATAATACACATAAGTAGCCCAACGCCTGGTGCGGTGATTTCTTATCAATTAGGTAACATCACCCCTCCTGAATTATGGCAATTATACAAAGGGCCCTTTAAATTAGATCAAGCAACATCGGTGAAAGCCGTTGCTCATAGAATTGGTTTTAGTGAAAGCGATAGCGTTATTTACGACCCTGATAAAATTAATTACTCACAATACTAGTAGCGTTTTAAAGCAGAAAAATAATGATAAAAATATTCAAGATTATAGTAGTTGTAACGCTTTTGATGAGCAGCTTTTTTTCTATTGCTAATGAGGAGTGTTCTTCATGTCATAGCAAGGAGGTGTCTGATTGGCAGCAGTCTCACCATGCAGGTGCAATGGCCCAAGCAACATCAGATAAAGTATTAGGTGACTTTAATAGTGTAATTGTTGAACATTTCTCTCAAAAAGCATTGTTTTACACTAAAGATAATGAGTTTTTAATCGATTTAACTGAGAACAATACTAAGCAGACTTATAAAGTAAGTTATGTATTTGGTTTTACCCCACTTCAGCAATACCTTATTGAAGTAGAGCAGGGGAAATACCAAGTGTTCCCTTTTGCTTGGGATAGTCGCGATACCAAAGATGGTGGGCAGCGCTGGTATGCAAATTATGAAACTGAAGATGTAAAACCAAATGATCGTTTGCATTGGTTACAGCCTTTACAAAATTGGAATGGGATGTGTGCAGATTGTCATTCTGATAATTTACAGCGTAATTATGATGTAGAAAAAGATGTGTTTGATACGCACTTTTCAAATATAAATGTGGGATGTGCTTCTTGCCATGCTGACCTATCAAAAGATCACAAAACTAACCCGTTACCAAAAACAAATAAGGTGAAACCGACCAATATGTCTGGTTGGAAAATAACGGATAAAAGCAACATTGCTACTTGGCAGGGTGCTAAACGTGATAACAGCTTTATGGAAGCCTGTTATGCCTGTCATTCATTGCGCAGTCCACTAACAGACGGGTTTAGTAGTGATAAGCATTTTTTAGATCAATTCAGCCCCTCTTTCTTAGAGCCAAATTTGTATCATGCTGATGGCCAAATAAAGGAAGAGGTTTATGTATTTGGCTCTTTTAAGCAAAGTAAAATGTATGAAGCCGGTGTAAATTGCCTGGATTGTCATGACAAACACACGATGAAAATTAAATCACAAACGAATGGCCTTTGCCTTCAATGTCATAAAAGTAGTGAATATGATGTGCCCAAGCACCACCGGCATAAGCAAGCGTCGCAAGGTAGCCAATGTGTAAATTGTCATATGCCTACTAATAGGTATATGGGGGTAGATGATAGAAGAGATCATAGTTTTAAAATCCCGCGCCCTGATATTTCTATCATTTATGATACGCCTAATGCGTGTACTCAGTGTCACGATGATAAAACAAATGAATGGGCTAACACTGCGCTAGAAAGCTGGCATGGCAAGGCCGCTCCGTTGTCTAACAAAGAGCATGCAATGTTAGCACTTCGATCGGCCAATAGTGTGCCGTTAAATATTCACCTTGGATTGATTAATGATACTTCATTGAGTGAAATTGATAGAGCAAGTGCAATTACTTATTTGGCAAGCACTGGTTCAGTAATAGATGATGCAATTATATCTAGGTGGGTAAACTCGCCACTGCCACTTATACGATTAGCGATTGCTAAAATAGGCTATATGCTGCCTGAAAGTGAACGTTTTAAAAGTTACAGCAAGTTGTTAACAGATAAATTTAAGGCGGTTAGGGTTGCCGCCGCACAAAATCTGAGTTATCAAAATAATCCGTCGGGCGAGCTCAGCGGGGCTATTGTTGAGCTGGCACAGTCCAATAAAGTTAACTCTTGGCGTGGAGAAGGTCATATTAATCAAAGTATGCTCGCATTAAATAAGCGAGATGTTACATCGGCAATTAGGTATTTAAAAAAAGGTATTGATGTAGACCCATATTTTGATCCTAACTATGTAAATTTGTCTGATATTTATTTTCGTCAAGGGAGTCAAGAAAAAATGCAGGCTGTGCTTGATCAAGGGTTGGCTGCAATACCTAATTCTGCTGCATTAAATTATGCAAATGGAATGGCAAAAATAAGAAGTAATAAAAAAGTTGAAGCAATAGAGTATTTTAAAAAGTCGATGGAGCTTGAACCTAACAATATGCAATACGCATATTTATATTACCTAGCCTTAGATAATGCCGGTTTAACTGCCAAAGCGCTTGATGAGTTAAAACAAAATCTAAGAAAATATAGTAACGCCCGTCAACTTATGGAGCTTGCAAATAGTTTTGAAGGTAAATTAAGGTAACTCATTTCGTTGTTAACTTCACTAAATAGCGCTTGCTAAACAAGCGCTATTTAGTATGTGCAAGGCTTTATCTACACTTATTTAATCATAAGATGTTGGGGCTAAAAATTATCTTAATGATATAGAATTGTACCCATAGTCACTTATATTCCATCCCAATCACTTTCATTTACTAATCAAATTTATATCAGATTGGATCTTTTCTTTGTGCTTAATTTGACTGCTATTGATTTTTATTGATTGTATTTGGTTTTTAATGTAGTTTTTATTAACAAAAATAAAACAATGTAGGTTGCTTTATGCGCAAAACTCAAAGTTAAAATCAGTACAAATAATTGAATTAAAATGATTTATAACGACAACATTAATACACAGAGATCAATATGAAAAAACACACAATAAAAGCGAAACACACGCTTTCATCTCTGCTTTTGTTAACTTCTGCATTTTATGCTGCCTCAGGGCACGCAGTGGTTGAATTAGAGCAACAAGTTAAAATTTCAGATACAGGCTTACACTTTGATGGACAAGATTTAGATTTTAGTAATGTAGCTAACCCAGACACGGGGACGCAATACGACTTCTTTTTTGGTCGAAATATCTCTGCACATGGCGATGCCGTTAAAGCATATAAACATTATGTATTTATGACTTGGTATAAAGGCGGCAAGGAAGAGCGAAATGTTATGTTGAGCCGCTACAATACATTAACGGGAACATTGGCAACTATAGAATTTCCACATCGCCATACCGGTTTTAGGGGAGACCCTTTAGTTGGGGAGTCGCATAATACAATTGGCTTAGCAGTGAGTCCTATCGATGGCACTATTCATATGGTGTACGATATGCACGCCTACGACGATAATAATCATGGCGGTAAATTCAAAGATGACTTCTTCCGTTATTCTTTTAGCGAAGCAGGGGTTGCTGACTTACCCGATGAGCAGTTTACTCTTAATAGGTTTGTTAAAGATACCAGTAGTGTCAGCCAAGGGGCTGATGACTATAAGCATTTAACAATGACAGGTAATTTAGCCGATAAAGCAAATTTTGCGCGTTTAACTTATCCCAAGTTTTTTACAAATACAGATGGTACATTGCTGCTTTATATGCGCTTGGGCGGTAACAATAACGGTGCCTATGTATTTAATCGCTATGACGCTCAAACAAAAAAGTGGTCAAGCTTCACTAAATTTAATCACAATAACCAAAAAAGTTATGGTAATGCTTATAACTGGGGCCTCTATGGCAATATGAAGTATGTTAATGGCAAACTTCGAGTAGGCTACCAGCAGCGAAGCAACGATAATAACGATAGATATAAATATCAAAATGGTGTTTTTTACGCCTATTCAGACCACCCAGATGGTATAGGTGAATGGAAAAACCATCAAGGCGAGCCAATGACATGGCCGCTTGTAAATTCAGATGAGATAAAAGTACTGGAACCGGGTGACTACATAGATCATCAAGAAGCTAACTCTGTTTATATTGTAGGTAGCTTTGACTGGACAGTGACTAAAAAGGGAGATGTGCATTTTATAAGTAAAGTACGCTCAACCGATAGAAACCGTCCTGATTATCAGGAAGTTTATTTACACTCCTATAAGCCAGCTGGCGCAACAGAGTTTATTACGTCAACAGATTTTGTTGGCGCAAGTGAAATTTATACGGCTGGTGATAACGTATATATTATTGGTTTAAACAATGGACGGCCTTACGTTGAAAAAGCGCAAGGTGGCACAAATAACTTTACGCGCGTATACGAAGCAACTGATGGGCCAGTATTTGATCATGGCACTATTTACATCAAAGATGGCAAAGTTTACTACTACCTAATGGAACGTGGGGCAGGGAGCGCGTTACCACTTCATTTGCAAGTAATAGATTTAGATATAGAAAGTGAAACTAACTCACCTAGCGTCTCTTTTCCTAAGACAAGCATTACTGTAGAGGAAGGTTACAGCGAATTGTCGTTTAAAGTAACGGCTGTAAGTCCAGTAGCTGATCGCAGTATCAGCAAAGTTGATTTATTTGTTGATGGCACGCTAATTCGTTCAGACAATGCAGACCCTTTTGTATGGGGTCATAAAAACAAGCCATTAGAGCTACTAGGCTTAGGGGCTGGAAATCATACCTTTGAAGCAGTTGCAACTGATAGTGAAGGTGTCACTGGCTCTTCCACAATGCAGTTGCTTGTTCAATCCGATTCGCCAATCATTAGTTTTCCTGATAACGAACTAACTGTAAAAGAGGGCTTTGAGCAGCTGACATTTACGTTGCAAGCATCAAGTCCTGTTGCTGATAGAACAATTGAATCTGTTACTTTATACATTAACGATAATTTAATACGGACAGACGACAAAGCTCCTTTTAACTTTGGCCATAAGTTTAAACCGCACGAAACAGGTGCTATGGGGTGGTTAGAAACACACTCTCCCAACCCCTTACCACTCGGTGCAGGAATTTATACTTTTAAAGCCGTTGCCATAGATAGTGAAGGCGCTCAAAGCATAGCGACAATGACTCTTAACGTTGAAGGTGAGCCTAAACCGCCAGTGGTTTCTTTCCCTAATGAAACCATTACTGTTTTTGAAGGATACGAAAAGTTAGGTGTGACAATAGATGCAGTATCTCCCGACAATCGTGATATTCAATCTGTAACTTTATATGTTAATGGTGAGTTTGTGCGTACCGATACCAAGCCTGTCTGGAATTTTGGCCATTCATATGCACCTTATGAACTAGGTGCAATGGGTTGGTTAGACAGGCACGAGCCAAATCCGTCGCCTTTGGGGGTAGGAAGCCATACTATCACTGCAATTGCGCGAGATACCCAAGGTTTAGAAGGGGAAGCGAGTATTACACTTATCGTAGAAGAAACACCGGCTCCAAATGTTTATTTTTTAGAACCCGAGATAGAAGTGCCAGTAGGGTATGAGTCTCTAAGTGTATCGGTTCATAGTGAGTCTGCATTAAGTAGCATTGATATAGAGCGGGTAGAGCTTTATTTGAACGACACCTTAGTGCGTGATATTTGGCAGCCTCCTTTTACCTGGGGTAACGAAGAGTATTCAACTGAGCTCCTTGGTTTAGCCGCAGGTGAGTACGCTCTAAAAGCGGTAACAACTGATAGTAAAGGGAAATCTTCAAGCGCAGAAAAACGCTTAATAGTAAACCCTAACCTTGTCTATGTATCATCTGAGGAGAAGCAATACCCGGCGTCTAATGTGTTAGACGGTGACCTTTCTGATAGCTCAAGTTGGCGTGCGGACAAAAATGGAACTCAATCAATAGTTATTGATTTAGGAGAGTTAAAATCTATTACAGGGACCCAACTTTGGACTGCAAACGATAAAGCAATTAAGTATCAAATTTATGTATCAGAAACGATTGATGGTCGATATAAAAAAGTTGCAAAGCATAAGGGCAGAGACGTTAACAATCAGCCAAGTACAACTACTTTTTATAGAGAAGGACGTTTTGTTAAATTAAAAGCGATTGGTAACTGGCCTGATATATCAGAGTTTAATGTATTGTTTGAAAACTAACATCAGGTTAAGCATCGCTTTTCACTAAACGATTGGACTTTAGTGCAAAGCGATTTTCCAAAAAAGTACTTTTAATGCAGGTTATTTACATCTGCTTTTAAGTATATCGCGACAAAGTGTTAGTAAGGAGAACACGTTGACTGGTATTAAATCATATTTAGCTATATTTTTTGTTTTTTCGGTTACAGCATGTACAACAACGCAAAGAGTTGATTTGCTAGACCCTCAGCTTAGCCGTTTTGATAATGTTTACTCGTTTGGGCAAGCACGCTTCATAGGTGGTGAGTTGCATTTAATTTCACCTAACAATTGGTTTTTAACTACAAAGCAGCGTTACAGCAACTTTATTTTGACTGCCGATATAAAAATGCCGAATGTTGATGAGTATAGTAATTCGGGTATTATTTTTAGAGGCCAAATTGAGCAGGATAAAGACGGTAAACGCGTTGTTGGCTATCAAGCTGAAATAGATCCGAGCCCACGCCGCTGGAGCGGAGGATTATTTGATCAAGGCCGACGAAAATGGCTCTACCCCGAACACCCTCAAAGATCACACAAAGACGATGACTTTATAAAAAGTCACTTACCCGCTTGGTCAGAGCTGCAAGCCGGAGCTTATAAGCCAGATGAATGGAATTCATTACGAGTCGTTTGCGATGGCTCGTCAATAAAAATTTTTCTCAATGGAATACTTACTACCCATGTAGAGGACATTAAAGATGATGAAGGTGTGATAGGTCTTCAGCATCACGGAAGCAAGTCTTATAAAGAGTCGGGCCTTAGGGATAATGTGGTTAGGTTCAAAAATATATTCATTCAAGAGCTAAAATAATAAATAAAATGGAGCATACTATATGTATGACGTGATTGTAGTGGGCTCAGGTATTACAGGTGGTTGGGCGGCAAAAGAGTTCTGTGAAAAAGGCTTTAAAACACTTGTAATAGAGCGAGGGCGTAATATTCAACATCAAGGCCCAGAATATACTGATATGCAAATGCCTTGGCAAATTGAGAACCGGAACAAAGTCCCTGAAATTCTTAGTGAAGAAGGCCGATACTCTATGATTGAGCGAAAAGGCTATTTCAAAAATGCCACTAAACAGTTTTTTATTGATGACAAAGAGCATCCTATCTCATATCCAAAAGAGAGTCCGTTTAAATGGATTAGAGGCTACCAATTAGGTGGCCGTTCATTAACTTGGGGTAGACAATCCCTTCGGTGGGGGGTGAAGGATTTCCAAGCCAATGCCAAAGATGGTAATGGTGTCCCTTGGCCTATAGGCTACGACGATTTGGCGCCTTGGTATGATTATGTAGAGTCTTTTATTGGTGTATCTGCGAATAAAGATGGGTTAGATACGTTACCCGATGGTATATTTCAAAAGCCGTGGGAGATGAGTTGTGCTGAGAAGTTTATAGCTGAGAACTTAGAGAAGGCTTATTCAGACAGGCATTTAATTGTAGGTCGTTCAGCTAATATTACAGAGCCTACTAAAGAGCAAACCGAACTAGGGCGTGGACAGTGTCAAGCTCGCTCATATTGTAATAGAGGGTGTACATTTGGTGGATATTTTAGCTCGCTTTCAGCAACATTACCTGCAGCCAAAAAGACAGGTAATTTAACTGTTGTAACAGACTCAATAGTTGAAACAGTTGATTACGATGATAAATCAGGCAAAGCATCGGGTGTTACGGTTGTTGACGCCCATACTAAAGAAAAACGTCAATATCGCTCAAAGGTTATTTTCTTATGCGCCTCAGCATTAGGTTCTGTGCAAGTACTCCTTAACTCTAAGTCTAAAACGTTCCCTAATGGAATCGCTAATTCGAGTGGTGCTGTTGGGCATTATATTATGGATCATTTTTCTGGTGTTATAGCGGATGCAAAAGTACCAGGTTTTGATGACAAATATTCAGTTGGACGCAGACCTATTGCTACCTATATCCCAAATTATCGACACGAACAAAAAGAAGATGCCGATTTTATTAGGGGATTTGGTTTTCAAGGTACAGCCCAGCACCGCAGCAATACTGGTACCACTGCAAAAAAAGTAGGTATTGGCGCTGAGGTTAAAATGAATAGTAACCGGCCAGGTCCTTGGCGCTTTAGAGCAATAATGTACGGTGAGATGCTGCCAAGGTTTGAAAATCATGCGCGGTTGCACCCTACAGAAAAAGATCAATGGGGTATTCCTATATTACATATTGATGCGCGAATAAGAGAAAACGAACGCAAGATGATCAAGCAAGCAGCTATAGATATTAAAGAAATACTGACTGCAGGCGGCTGCGTGGATATTAAAGTAAATGAATTTCCTGAAACAAAGCCAATTGCTGTTGGCGATCGAGTGCATGAAATGGGAGGTGCCTGTATGGGCGAAGACCCTAAAACATCCGTTTTAAATAAATGGGCGCAAAGCCACGATGTTCATAACTTGTTTGTGACTGATGGTGCCTGCATGTCATCTTGTGCAACTCAAAACCCTTCATTGACTTATATGGCTATTACCGCTCGAGCTGTCGATTATGCAGCAAAACTAATTTTTAAAGACCGAGTGTAAAGGGGGGATTATGTCTAAAGTTAATATAAGTCGTCGTTTGTTTATCGGAGCATCAGTATATTTTGTAGCTACCCCTGTATGGGCATCTATTTTCAATACTGTAAATTCATTATCTGTTTTTTCTCAAAATGGGCGTTTCTTTACTGCAAAAGAAATGACTATTTTGAGCGATGCGGCTGAAATAATGATACCCAGAACAGATACCCCAGGAGCTACTGATGCAAAGGTTATAGATGTTCTCGATGCGCTCATGCTCAGTTGGGCTGGAAATGAAACTAAGCAACAGTATAAGTTTATTATTAAACAGATAGATTTAATTGCCCAATCAAGTTTTAAAGTTAATTACCAAAGTGCATCGAAAGCAGATAGAGAGCTTTTGCTCAATGAGCTTGATCAGCGTTCTTTTGCTGAACGCTCGACTGAGTTGTCAAAAAGCTACCGTAAGCTTAAAGAGATGATATTTCATATTTTCTACACTTCAGAAGAGGCCAATCCCTATTTTATGTTAGTTCCTGGCACCTATAAGGGAGATATTACTAAGAATCAAATGGAGTTGTATAATCTTAAAAAAAGAGTTTCTTAACTTGTAAAGCCATTTAATAAACGGCTTTACACTTTTATCACTATTAAGTCGTGCTTCTCTCTTTTCAATGCGCTTAACCATGATTGATCATAATCAATCAATCCCGCTCATTTGTGTTGTCTTATTTAAATCAATTGCTTTTATATTCGCCATAAATTTTAATTATGTGGCTTTATGTATAAGTTATTAATTAGTGGGTATCTATTAATATATTGATTTAAATGGGTTTAACCTTAAAAAGATTGAATTTGATTATTTTTGATTTGAAAGTGTTATTTATTGTGTTACCGTATTGTTAATTAGCAAGTCTCGGCTGTTAATTTGACATACACGCAACAAGCTAATTTGTAAAAATAGCAGACACACACAATGTAAATGGGGATAACAATGTTTAATAAAGAAAATAAAAAACTCGCCTCGACGAAATTAATTGGTGGCTCGTTAGGTATAGCTTTAACTTTATTTGCTCCTTCAATTTTGGCTCAAGAAGTTAAGCAAGCTATAAACGAAAACCAAGACGCTAAAGTTGAAAAAGCTAAAGCTGACTTTGAAGTGATTGAAGTACAAGGTATCCGTGGGGCATTGGAAAATGCACTAAACACCAAGCGAGATGCGTCCTCTATTGTTGATGCTATTTCTGCATCTGACATAAATGCTTTACCTGCGTTAGATTTAGGTGAAGCGCTTCAGGCTGTACCAGGTGTTCAAATTGAACGCTCAGGCGAAGGCCGTCAGTCTGAAATTAGTTTACGTGGCTTAGGTGGTGGTTTTGTTAAAACGACTGCCGCAGGTCAAAGCTTTGCGACCCCTAGCCGTAGTTTTAGTGATGTCGGTTCAAGCAACCCATTTTCAGCATTTGAAGCCAGTGTATTTGATGGTGTAACTGTTGTTAAAGCCGCCACTGCAGATATGCAAGCAGGTGGTATAGCCGGTGTTGTAGATAAGCAACTTCAACGAGCGCTTGCAAAACCTGATGGTAAATATAATGTTAGTGTCGGTGGGCGTTACGAAGAGTTAACCCAAAAGTGGGATGAATCTGTTAAGTTTTCAATGAGCAAACACCTTATTGAAAATGAGCTTGCTATTGCATTTAAAGCCGCAGGCTCAGGTCAAACTTTTCGCCGTGATACTGCAAACTTTACAAATTATGCACCACTTATAGGTGCTGCCGATGCTGGGCTTGATGATAAATTACGTGTAAATTCACAAACTGTGGACGCCTATCGTGCTAAATACGGTATTCCTGAAGACGCTGCACTACGAAGCCCTTCTTCATTAAGAAATGTATCTGAGTACAGCGAAGGTGATCGGTTTTCATTTACAGGTAATATTGAATGGCGCCCTACTAGCGACATGACTGTGGGTGCTCATTTATTATATACAAAGCGTGACTTAGACAGCGGTACAAAACAAGATGCGCAATTTAGCGCAGGCTATAACCAAAACAAACCTCAAAACAGTGACCGGTTTTACATGATTGAGCCCGATATTAATACGGCTCCATTTATTTACGACACGCTTGAAGATGGGACTCCAGTTTATGCTGTAAGCAAAACAGCGATTACTGATGGCGAGTATCTGTTTACAAATCGTGAAACTACGTTTTTTGAAGAAGCTAAAGGTTTATTTTTATATGGTGATTACATCGTAGATGACTGGACTTTCAATGCAATGCTTACTCATTCCGAGTCAGAGAATAACTTTCAAAATATTGGTTTAGATTTTAGACATACAGGTCATCACAAAGCTAAAACTAAAGTTAATGGTGTAAATGTTACCACTGTTCCAACAGGAATCGACATCCAATTAGATTCAGGCGAAGGTAACTTAGATCGTGCATTTATTAATGCAACAGGCTGGGACAATTACAACTATGACGTAAATTGGCAAAGCCCTACAGCTTTGAATGCGTTATCTTTAACAACAGCTGATCCATTAAATGGCAACAGACGACTAAGTCATTACATTACCGGTAGGATAGATAACCCCATTCGTAAAATGACTAGCGGTGAGTTTGATGCTAAGCGTTATGTAGATTTTGGGTTAGGAGATACCCTCAAAGTTGGCGCATTAAAATTTGGCGCAAGATACAGCCGTGAAATACTTGAAAACTATGACCAACAAATTGGCGCGGCTGGCGTAAATGCTAGCGCAGTAGGAAACTCTGCGATTAGTGATTCACTTTTGTCTGATGGACAAAGTGAATTTTTCAACGGCAATTTCCCAGGCACATTTGGTGCTAATACCGGCTGGAGAACGTTTGATAACTTATCTCACATTGCAAATTTGACTGATGGAATAGCAGAACTTGAAGGTGGTATTAAAGCTGGTGATTCGGGCTTATATGAACGTTTTAATGGCCCACACCCACAAAGGTATGCAACAAACTTTGACGTTGAGCAAACAATAGCTGCAGCTTATGCTATGGCCGATTTAAATGGTGAGCTTGGCGATGTAATGTGGACTGGTAATGTGGGTATGCGTTATGTTCGTACTGATAATGATTTTAATGGTATTAGACGTGACCGCAGTGCTGGCGATGTTTTAGTAAACACTAAAATAAATGACGACTACGACCACTGGTTACCATCGGTTAACTTTGCGTTTGACTTACGCGAAGACCTTGTTTTACGTACAGCATATAGTAAGGGGTTTGTCCGTCCTAACCTTCGTGTGATGACGCCAACTACAGAAGTTAGAGGTGGCAATACAAGTGTCACAATTGATAAGCCAGCCAGCTTTGTTAAGCCTTACGACGCTGATAACTACGACATGTCGTTAGAATGGTATAACCGTGATGGTAGTGCGATATCAGTCGGTGTGTTTTACAAAGAACTGACCGGATTTTTTGAGGACAGAGAAAGCTGCCCTGAAGGCGACCCGTTAGTTATCGAGGCATTAGGTAGCGATGTAGCTCGTGAAGATAACGCAGCTACAGGTGGTTTTGTTTGTACGCAAGTTGAACCATTCATAGGTGACGATGGCACAGAAAACTTCCGTTCTGTAAGAATTAACGAGAAGTTTAATGATAACGAAACCATTGAGTTAACAGGTATTGAATTAGCTATTCAGCAAAAGCTAGACTTTTTACCGTACCCTTGGAATGGCTTTGGTGGTGTATTCAACTACACGTACATTGACCAGGATGGTACAGAAGATAGTACATTATACTCTGTTGCTCCAGAGTCGTTTAACGCCATTGGTTACTATGAAAATGATGGCTTTAGCGTAAGGGTTGCATACAACTGGAAAGATGACTCAACATTAAAAGGTCAAAATTCTTTCCTTGGTGTTCAGCCTCGTACACAAAAAGCAACAGGCCGTTTAGACTTAGTGACTTCATATAAATTCAACAAAAATTTCAGAGCGTATTTACGTGGTTATAACTTAACCGACGAGCAACGTTATGAATACTGGGGTAACAATGAAAAAGCAGTATCTCGAGTTGATTACACTGGTCGAATTTATGAGGTTAGTTTTAGTTATAACTTTTAAGTAAAAATGTAGTTACTTGTCAAAGCCTAACAATTTTTTGTTAGGCTTTTTTAGTTACAAATAACGAAGTACAAGCAATTGATAATATAGGTTAAACATTGTTTCACATTAGCCAGTAATTAAATGTTTATTTATGGCGTGAATATTATTGAGCTGCTGCTCTAAGCGAATGGTTTGTTTATTGATATCGGGCGATTACGCAACATTTTTAAAGTTAGAAATAGCGTCAGCAATGTCAGATACCTTTCCTTGTACTTGTTTTCAACTTGCATACCCCGCGGCAGATGCTAATTCTCAAATGTCCTTCAAAGTAGGTGCGCTTGGGGTAACCTTCAAATGATGTTGCACGATCGCAAAAGAGTGAGGGTTAAAAGTGATATCAAAAAAGGGGGCTCGGAGTTGTACTTTTTTGATAAAGCATTACAAGGCATTTTGCTTGTTATCGGCGCGTATTTAAGTACTCTGCAAAGGCTGTTTGTATGTTACCTTCGTTTAATAATTAATAACTTCGCCAAATAACACTATGATGTCTTTAAGCTTTGTTTTTTGAGTTTATTTGATATTTTAATGTCTGATTTTAAGTGGATAAAGAAAGTTTGTATAGAGCTTCAAACCATGACGACTATTTGGACTAAATTCTTTTTAAATTGAGGTACTATTAGTATGTTTGTGTAGTTTATAAATTGTTGTTAAGTTAATAATGATAACAGTTGTTTCTAGTAGTATGCCACCAAGTGATCCAATAAGAATGTTATTTATTAGCCACAAACACGAGCCTACTAATATTCCCCAGCGCATTTTAATTCCGGTAAGACAAAATAAGGCGAATGTGCCTAAGCATGAGCCTAAGACGGCAATATAATCTGTCCATTGAGCTACTGTTAAGTAACCAATTAATACTGTGAGTATAATGAATAAGCCAGCTATCCATTTTTCTTTGGTTTTAATTGAAGCAGCCGTTCTCCCGGCTGCGAATAAGCAACACAAAGAGGAGGTGACGGCATTTAATAAGTAAAAGTGTAATGCATGGTTTAAGTTCATTAAAATCATCATTGATTTTAGGTGGCGATCATCTTTTTGAATAAAGCACAAAATGGCTAATATATAACTTACAAATCCTAAACCTTGTGCAAAGTAACTATCAAACACATACTCTCCTTTTAATATGGTTACCTGCATTAAATATGCATAAAGTAAGGCTGGCTTCAACAACCACCGCAGAATATATAAATTAGCGTTTTACGATGGATAACAAAGCATTAATTGAATCGCCGTGATTTAAAAATAAAAAGTATTACTTAAGAGGGCTGCATATAGGTTACTTTCCATCAGTTATGTACACAGTGCCAATCGTTGATTTATCTAATAGTGTTTGCCATTCGCTGGTATCCCAATTTACAGAGTTGCCACGGCTAATTGCTGTTCGCATATTACTAACAAACTTACTGAAATCTCTTTTTTTTCTATCACGATAAGACAACGCTAATAAGTAGTAATACTCAGGGTTGTCAGCATGGTGTTGCTCAATATTGTTTAAATTTTTGACAGCAGACTCAACATTGATTAAAGACCTGTCCTTTGCTGTGAGTGTAATATTAATCGCTCTCATTGCCGCATTAATGTCGCCTTTTTCCATTGCAGACTCAAACCAAAACAAGGCCTTTTTTTCATCGTGTTGAACCCAAGGGCTAGAAATTAAAATCATCCCTAAGCGGTATTCTGCGCGAATAAGCCCATATTTTGCAGATTGCGAAATCCAATAAATGGCATCTTGAATATCGCGTTGCTCTCTGTAGAGCAACATGCCCAATTCGAACATCGCGCCGGGATGGCCTTTTTGAGCTAAGGTTAGCAGTTGTTGCTCAGCGCCCTTTGGATCATTAGTTAACCAAGGGAAATTAAGTATCGCCATTGTGTATTGATAGCGCTCATTCAAGGTTCTCCCTTGCTTTATACGTTTAAAAGTACGCAATATTTGAGAATACATAGGCTCGTTTTTATCAACTAATATAGATTTAGAATAACCGGCAGCTCCTATAAACACGCGGTGCACAAAATCTGTATAGTGATTATTTACAAAAGGTTTTTTCTGTGGGAACAGTAAAAATTGTTTAATAAACTCCGATGTGTTTTTTCCAATACTTTGCACGATCGAATAGTTACGAACTGAACCATCAGGGCTAATATCAATATCTAAAATTAAATATGGAGCCTTAGGGGAGGACATATACACGGCGTTTTCGTTACCGCCTTCTTCAATTGCTAAATTGTTTAAACTAGCTACTGATTCTGTAAGAAAGTCATCACTATGAAAAATATGTTTTAGGCTTGGTTCGCCATTAAACGTAATTTTTTTAGATAGTGTATTTTGATTAATTATTGGAAAGTATTTTGCGTCAATTGCTTGCTTCCCTTGAATGGCTTTGTAGTCGTTCATTATTTTGGCAAAGCTTTCTTGTGCCTCAGCGGAAAGTTTAGTTAAAGTATCGTTTATTACCTTTTGCGCGTCAAAATAATCGTATTCGGCTGCTAATGAATAGTTAATAAGTGCATTAATAATATCCTGCTCTACTCCTAAGCCCTGCGCGTGTATTCTGGCTAATTGATAATACGCATGAGGGTTACCAAGCTGAGCTGCTTTCGCGTATTCGCTCCTTGCCAACTCATACTGCTGCTCGGTGAAATAGCGGTCAGCTTTGAGAATATCAGCCGCTTGTACGTTACAGAAACCTATTAATGTAGCAAGTGAAAACCACTTTGTTATTGATTTCATTAAATTTTCCATATTGATGGATGCAGCAAGGCTGTTGAAAACAGCTGATGTATCAAGTCAAACCTTATGAATCATGCATAAGGTTTGTAATTGCATAGAACTAATCTAAGTGAAAGACCTTATCGATAGGATTAACAACAGGAGAGTTATCACTATTGGTCTCCATAATATCAGCCATAAATGCCCACCATTTTTTAACAACTGGTGTAAGCGGTAAGTCATCCATTTTGTGGCTGCTTTCTCGTTTCAATACAGCGAATAAAATGTTTGTTGAAGGGTCATGAAAAATGGAGTAATCAAAAACGCCCGCATTTTTTAGTTCGGTTACAAGCTCAGGCCATATTTCGTCATGTCGCTTCTTATACTCTGCTTCATGTCCGGGTAATAAGGTCATTGTAAAAGCAAATTTTTCCATGCTAATGTCCTTATTTATTAAAGTTATCGAGGTAGTTATGCCACTGGGTTTGGGTGGTTATTTCACCTGCAGCTTCCCATGCAAATCCAGCGTAATATTCAATTTCCCCATTCTTGTCAGAATTGGTGAAAAGCCAAATATGGCTTTCATCTTTTGCTTCTTTAGCAATATGTTTAATGTCTGTTACCTTGCTTGAAGCAATCACCACGCCCGTTCCAAGTGCCATTGAATCAAACGTTTCCCATGCTGAAATTCTGCCGGTCTTTTTATTGTGCGACACCTTGGCCTTTCCATCATGTGTTGTAATACCTATCGCAATGGGTAAAGAAGCGGGTTTACCATCAAGTTTAAACTCAGAATTTACTTTGTATAGATTTGAACCTAGTGGCAACGATATTGTTTTTGACTCATTAACCAGCCCTAACGGTGTTTTAAATTCATATTCGAGTGTAAAGACGACTTTATCAGGACCATTAGTAATTATTTTATAGCTGTTATAATTATGTGCTGTGTAGTCTTTTCCATCCACCCAAATAGCTGAACCGCCAACACCACGGCTAATGCCTACATGGTATGGGTCGTAACCTTCACCTGTGTCAGTATGGTATGAACCCGTTTTGTTAAACGTTTCTTTGTACCACTTGTCGATAATTGGGTAATCTACTTTTTTTAACCATGCATCAACACCACTAGAGTGACCTTTCATAGGTGCTGCGGGACCATATACGCGGAATGCAACTTTGTCATTTTCCCAAGCAAAATCATCTTGTCTTTTTGGAACAAACACAGCATAAGCTTTTACTTCATTTTTATATGAATTATCACTTTGGCTAGTTGATGATATTTCGTTAGCGCATCCTGATAAAATTAAACAGCTTGCGGCTAATAAAAAGAGAGGTGACTTCCTAGCTTTAAATTTTTTATTCATGGTGATTCCTATAAATTGTGTGTTTTACGAACCATTAAAGTTATTACATTACAAGTTAAAATATTTCTTAAATAACTGGTTATATTACGAATTATTGGTGCTCGAGGTAGGGGGTAATGTACTCTTATCTGGTATTGAATAAATAATATTAACTGCTGTAATAGCTATTAATATAACAATCGCATAACGTTTTCTTTTATTTAATCGCAAATTTGATTGTTTATTCTTTTTCAAATTAAAAACCATTTAAGTTACCCCCGTCAAAAGTAATACATTGCCTACTTGTGATTGATATTGCATTATAATGACTGTTATTGCAATTAAATGTATTGCCAACTTCCTAAATCAAACTTAGCTAGATTTAAAAATTTAAGGAGCATTAAATATGAACAGGCGTCAGTTTCTTATTGGTAGCGCCGGTTTAGCTGCAGCCTCGTTAACTGGATGCGAGTTAAACTGGTTAACACAATTAAAAAAAGAATACCCAAATGTGTTAATGCTCATTGTTGATGATTTAAATGACTGGATTGGCCCCCTAGGAGGCCATGCTAGTACTAAAACCCCTAATATAGATCGTTTGGCCAATATGGGCACTGTGTTTACCAATGCACATGCACCAGCACCACTGTGTGGCCCATCGCGAGCTAGTATTATGACAGGCTTAGCGCCATCGACTACGGGGATTTATGGGCATGTTGAGGACAATGATATTAAGTCTGCAAATGATAAAGCAAGTCAGTCAATTTTTTTAAGCGAGTATTTTAGTCAACATGGTTATTATACAGCGGCAGTGGGCAAGGTTTTTCATAAGCGAGTAGCTGATGCCAGCTTTGATAAATATGGTGGCCGAGCAAAAGGGTTTGGTCCTTACCCTCCTGAAAGAATGAAATGGCATGATCCCAGAACAAATACCGATTGGGGGGCGTTTCCTGATAGTGATGAGCAAATGCCTGATTTTGAGTCTGCACAATGGCTAGCAGAACAGTTAGGAGAAGATTACGATAAACCTTTCTTTATGGTTGGCGGATTTCTTCGTCCACATGTTCCTTGGCATGTGCCACAAAAGTGGTTTGATATGCACCCTATTGAAGGAATTGAGTTACCACCTTATTTTAAAGATGACCTAAACGATGTCCCTGAGATTGCAAAAGCTATAACCGAATTACCTATGATGCCCACTACAAAGTGGGCGATAGAAAATGATGAATGGAAAAACATGGTACAAGCTTATTTAGCCAGTATTTCGTTTGTAGACTCGTGTGTTGGTACTGTTCTGGACGCTCTTGAAAATAGTCAGTACGCAGAAAATACTGCAGTGGTGTTGTGGGGGGATCATGGTTATCAGTTAGGTGAGAAAAGTAAGTTTGCAAAAATGGCTTTGTGGGAAAGAGCCACTCGAACACCGTTGATAATTAAACCGCCAAAGTCTTCGACTAAACAAGTGAGTAATCGCCCTGTTAGTCTATTGGATTTGTATCCTACATTGATCAAAATATGTGGCTTGCCTGATAACCCTCTGAATGAAGGGCAAGACTTATCACCATTGCTAAGGAAACCCGATGCGCTTTGGGAACATGCGGCAGTAACGACTTATGGTCCAAATAATCATGCAATTAGGACAGACCGGTATCGCTATATCCGCTATGAAGACGGAAGTGAAGAGTTATACGACCATAATAATGATGAAAATGAGTGGAACAATGTCGCTGCTTTAGATGAATACCAAGCAATCAAAGAGCGTTTAATTGCCTTTTTGCCCAAAGAAAATGCTGAGTGGTCAGTTGTTTCTGATTATACCGGCAACCCATATTTTTCAGAGCTAACAAAAAAAGCGCTAATGAAAGAGCGGAAATAAAAGCCATTAGAGGGTAGTAACTTGCTAATGGCTTATTCATATTAGTTTTAATATTGAGACCCCTCTCTTTTTAGCTGAGGGGGAGTTGATCTACATTTAAACGTAGCGGTTAACAATATTCTCAAGCAGTTCTTGGCGTCCTGATACCTGCTCTGGGTTTATATTTTGTCCATGTACTAAGGCTGAAAGGCTCTCAAGTGATTGCTCACCATTTAGAATGCTTTGACCTAGCTCTTCTTTCCAGCCAGCGTAACGTTTTTCAACAAAGTCAGACAGCTCGCCACCTTCAATCATTGCTGCTGCATTGAGTAATGCTTTAGCCATTGTATCCATACCGCCAATGTGACCAATGAATAAGTCATCACGCTCACATGATTGACGACGAAGCTTAGTATCAAAGTTAAAGCCACCTGTTGTAAAACCACCGTTCTTTAAGATTTCATAAACGACAAGTGTGCATTCGGCTACATCGTTAGGGAATTGGTCTGTATCCCATCCGTTTTGCATATCGCCACGGTTAGCATCAATACTACCCATAATGCCTTCTGCGCAAGCAACGGCAATTTCGTGATGAAAGCTATGACCTGCAAGTGTTGCGTGGTTCGCTTCAATGTTTACTTTAATTTCGTTTTGTAAGCCATGCTTATGTAAAAAGCCTGCCACTGTTGCTGTATCGTAATCGTACTGATGTTTAGTTGGCTCTTGTGGTTTTGGCTCAATTAATAATGTGCCTTTAAAGCCAATTTTTTTCTTATGCTCTACCACCATTTTTAAAAAGCGTGCGTACTGTTCGCTTTCTTGTGCAAGGTCTGTATTTAGTAGTGTATCGTAACCTTCACGGCCGCCCCAAAGTACGTAGTTTTCACCGCCTAAACGATGTGTAATTTCCATTGCATGTTTAACTTGCGCTGCTGCATATGCATACGTATTAGGATTAGGGTTTGTTGCACCCCCTGCACAAAAACGTTTGTTTGAGAATAAGTTAGCAGTACCCCACAGTAATTTTACACCTGTGCGCTGCATTTCTTTTTCGATAATGTTTGCTATGTGCGTTACGTTATCGTGACTTTCTTGAAGTGTTTTACCCTCAGGGGCAATATCAACATCATGAAAACAAAAGTAAGGAACGCCTAGCTTTTCGAAAAATTCAAAGGCTACTTTTACTTTTTGTTCCGCAAGTTCTAATTGGTTGCCGACAGGTTGGATCCAAGGACGGTCAAACGTACCTTCACCAAAAATATCAAACCCTGTAGAACAAAAATTATGCCAATAACACGCTGCAAAACGAAGGTGCTCTTTCATTGTTTTACCAAGAACGACTTTATTTTCGTCGTAGTAACGAAATGCAAATGGGTTTTTAGAGTTTTCACCCTCAAATTTAATTTTTTCTACGTTTTTAAAAAATTGCTCATTCATGATGTGCTCCATTAATTTTATAATCGTGTATTAAAAGTGTTTTTTTAGACTCTGGTAAAGTGCTTTGTATGCGGTGTATTGCTGTGCGTAAAAGTCTTGCATGATTTGGTCTGGCTCAATGGTTTGCGTTACTTTGCCGTTAACACACACTTGTTGTGCAGAGAGTTGTGTTACTGCTATTCGGGCAAGTCTTGCTGCGCCAAATGCGGGACCAACTTCTGAGCCTTCTCGGTAAATTAGGGGGCGGTTAAGTACGCTTGCGATGATTTTTCCCCACAGTGGGCTTTTAGCGCCACCACCAATGACGGTTACATCATCAATTTGCGCACCAGCATCAAGCAGTACTTGTTGTCCATCGGCAAAGGCAAAAGCAACGCCCTCCAGTACTGCACGGCCAAGGGCAGCTGCATCGGTATCACTGTCTAAACCAAAAAACACGCCTTTGGCATCGGGGTTATTATGCGGTGTACGTTCGCCAGTTAAATAGGGTAAAAATATCACTGAACTTGGTTTGCTAAAGTCGCATTTACTCACTTGTTCAAGAAGTGCGCCTTCGTTTTCAAAACCGGTTAATTGAGTAACCCAGGTTAAACAGCTTGCTGCGCTTAATACCACTGACATTTGGTGCCATGTGTTTTCAATACAATGACAAAAAGTATGTACAGCACCTTCAGGGTTAGGGAGGTATTTTTCGTTGGCAACAAAGTAAACGCCCGACGTTCCTAACGATAAAAATGCTTGTTTAGGTTTTACTACGCCAACACCGGCAGCGCCTGCGGCATTATCGCCACCGCCTGCAACAACGGGTACTTGCTCCATTCCCCATTTAGTAGCAACTTGGGCTGTTAATTTGCCTGTAATCTGTGTGCCTTCATATAGGGTAGGCATGTGTTGCGCTGTTAAGTCGCAAGCACTAAGCATTTTTTGAGACCAGGATCTTTTTTCAACGTCTAGCCACAGTGTGCCTGCTGAGTCAGACATATCTGATGCAAAATCACCGGTCATTAAAAAGCGTAGGTAGTCTTTTGGTAATAATACTTTGGCTACTTTTGCAAAGTTTTCTGGTTCAAACTCTTTTAGCCATACCAATTTAGGGGCAGTAAAACCCGGCATTGCTATGTTGCCGGTAATATTACGAGAATTAGGTTCGCGTTTCTCAAGCTTCACACATTGCGCTGCGCTGCGCCCGTCGTTCCATAAAATGGCGGGGCGAATAATATTATTGTTTTTATCAAGCAGCGTAGCGCCATGCATTTGCCCAGAAAGGCCTACTGCCTTTACTGACTTTAGTAATGCAGAGTGAGTATTTTTAAGCTCCTCGATTGCACTACATGTAGCAAGCCACCAATCTGTAGGGTTTTGCTCAGAAAAAAGTGGTGCAGGGCGTGAAACGCTTAAAGATCGACTTGCTTGAGCAAGCAAGTGGTCTTGCTCGTCTAAAATAATTACTTTTACACCTGAAGTGCCTAAATCTATACCAAGATACATAAACCAGAAACTTATATTTTATTTTGTTAGCGCTAACATTAGTGATTGTGCAATATTAAGTCAACCGTTGTGTTAAATAATCTTTATTAAGTTGTTTTTGTAATATTTTTATAGGTGAGTGTTGTTGCGCTGTAATTTTTTTTATGCTTTATTGTTACCGCTAACATTTTTGATTGTATAAAATTAATAACAAAATGTCTAAAAAGCAACACAGAAAAAGCGGTTTTTAACCATGTATAGTTAAAGGTATCGAAGCGCGATATATCAATAAAGTGATTATTAATAGGTAATTAAAAACATGGCTGAACCTAAAAGAACAAGAATTCAAGATGTAGCTGAACAGGCTGGTGTGTCCATGATGACAGTTTCACGAGTACTCAACCAAGACAAAAAAGTAAGCAATAAAACACGTGAAAAAGTAATGGCGGTTGTTGAGAAGTTAAATTACCGCCCCAATGTGTCTGCGAGACGGTTAGCAAGCAATAAATCCTTTTTTATTGGCTTGTTATACGATAACCCTAGTGATTCGTATATCAGTCAGTTTCTCTTAGCTGCACTAAAAAAATGTCGTACTTTGGGTTATCACCTGGTAGTAGATGAAGCTCACTTAGATATTAATAAAACAATAGAATCAGTTAATCAACTAATAGACGTTACGCAGGTTGATGGAATGATTTTATTACCACCGATGTGTGACAACGAAGATGTGCTAGAAGTTCTTACGAAAGCACAAGTACCATTTGTAAGAATAACGCCAGATACTAAATTAAATAGCTCTCCCTATATTTGTATGGACGATTACCAGGCTGCATTTGATGTTACAGAGAGGCTTATAAATCAGGGTCATAAAAAAATTGCTCATATTATTGGTAATAATAAACAGGGTGTAAGTCGTTTACGCTACCAGGGATACTTAGATGCGTTGCGTTCTAATAAAATTACTACCCCTCCAGAATTCATAGAGCAAGGAAGCTTTACTTATCAATCGGGAATGGAAGCTGCAGTTAAGTTACTTGCATTAGATGACAAGCCTACAGCGATATTCGCAGCAAATGACGATATG
This sequence comes from Pseudoalteromonas sp. SIMBA_162, assembly GCF_046535955.1. Classification (NCBI taxonomy): domain Bacteria; kingdom Pseudomonadati; phylum Pseudomonadota; class Gammaproteobacteria; order Alteromonadales; family Pseudoalteromonadaceae; genus Pseudoalteromonas; species Pseudoalteromonas sp. SIMBA_162. The sequence goes on from NZ_JAWJBQ010000014.1 coordinate 68,756, forward strand.
GCTGCAGCTGTCATATCAATTGCACAACAACAAGGTATTAAAATTCCAGACGATCTCTCAGTAGTTGGCTTTGATGATACTCAACTTACTCGAGTCGTATGGCCGCATATTTCAACCGTTAAACAGCCGATAAATGAAATGGCCGAATTGTCAGTTTCGTTACTCGCTTCTGGCCAATATGACAATATGAGCAATTTAAAAAGTTTGGAATTAAGACATATTTTAGATTTTGAATTGATAGAGAGAGAGTCGAGCTATATCAAATAAAGTTTCAACCAGCTTTTATTCAAAATTTCTATAAGAAGAACAACAACACACAATATGGATACTTATGAACAATAAAGAGAATGTACTTTTAATTGTCATGGTTTGCTTTGCTGCAACGATTGGCGGGTTTTTGTTTGGCTTTGATAGTGGTGTAATAAATGGCACCGTCGATGGCCTACAAACAGCATTTGGTTCCAGCAGCGTAGGCACAGGTTTTAACGTATCGAGTATGCTCATAGGTTGTGCTATCGGTGCGTTTACTGCAGGACGGTTGGCAGATAAATTTGGCCGTCGTCGCATTTTACTTTTTGCAGCTGTACTCTTCATCATCAGTGCTTGGGGCTCTGGTATTGCAGATGTTTCTATAGAGTTTGTCATCTATAGGGTATTAGGTGGCCTAGCCGTTGGTGCTGCTTCTGTTATGACTCCTGCCTATATAAGCGAGATTGCTCCAGCCAGATATAGAGGGACACTCTCCACATTACAGCAAGTTGCTATCATTTTTGGTTTGTTTTGTGCTTTTGTCAGTAACTACTTTTTAGCGGATACTGCCGGAGGATCAACTAAATTATTTTGGCTTGGTTATGAAACGTGGCGTTGGATGTTTTGGGTAGAGTTACTTCCTGCAAGTTTATTTCTTATAGCTTTGTTGTTTATTCCAGAAAGCCCTCGTTATTTAATGATGGTTGGCAGAAAAGAGCTAGCAGTTCGTGTTCTAACAAATTTATATGGCCAAGAAACGGCTCTAATCAAAAGAGATGAAATAGAAGCATCATTAGCTACAGATAAGCACCAACCAAAACTATCAGACTTAATAGATAAGTCTAAAAATAAATTGCGTCCTATCGTTTGGGTCGGTATCGGCCTGGCTACATTTCAACAATTAGTTGGTATAAACGTCGTCTTTTATTACGGTGCCGTGCTTTGGCAAGCTGCGGGCTTTAATGAATCTGATGCATTGCTAATTAATATTATCAGTGGGTTAGTAAGTATTATCGCTGTATTTATTACAATGTACTTTATTGACAAAATTGGGAGAAAACCATTTTTATTAGTGGGCTCTGTGGGTATGACTGTGACATTGTTCACGATGGTTTATGCCTTTGTTAAAGCTCAAACCGGTGCTTCAGGTAATTTAGAATTAGGTGGTCAAGGTATCGTCGCATTAGTTGCAGCAAATGCTTATGTGTTTTTCTTTAACTTGTCTTGGGGGCCTGTGATGTGGGTAATGCTTGGCGAGATGTTCCCTAATCAAATTCGAGGATCAGGCTTAGCGGTATCAGGTTTTGTACAGTGGATAGCTAACTTTTTAATCACCTGGTCATTCCCTATTATGCTAACTGGTGTTGGTCTCGCTGGGGCATATGGCTTTTATGCAATTTGTGCGCTCGTTTCGGTGGTATTTGTCTTTATGTTTTTGCATGAAACAAAAGGTAAAGAACTAGAGGATATGCAGGGTTAAATTTGTATTTAATATACAGTGAGTTTCTTTGTAATTTTTAAGCATTATGTAGCGCGTTTAAATTAGCATATGTAACTCACTTTAAGAGCGAATTATAAATTTAAAAGTGAATACTATGTTTTTAATCAATATGAAATATATGAAGAAAATAATTTATTGCTTGGTATTTTTACCGATGTTTTTCAGTTCAATAGTGTATGCCAAAGAGCCGGAGATCACGAGCATAGCAATCGATAATGTATGGTCTGGGCATAGAATTAAGCCTTATTTATTAACTCGAGGCGAGCAACAATTTGTAGCTTATTATGATGCAAATCGCCAAATGACGGTGGCACACCGACAGCTAGGTGGTAAGTGGAGATACTACAAAGTAGACAGCTGGTTAGGATGGGATAGCCATAACTATGTCACTATGGAGCTAGATTCTGAAGGTTACTTACATGTCATGGGTAACATGCATGCAGATCCACTTGAGTATTTTCGTATGTCAGAGCCTTTGAATGTACGTTCCTTGAAGCGTGTTTCTGTTATGGCTGAAAAGTCACTCGAAAAAAGAATGACTTACCCTGTTTTTCTTCGCAACAAACAGGATCAACTTATCGTAAAGTATCGCGATGGTAGTAGTGGCAATGGTAGCGAAATTTACAACGTTTATAATACTCAATCTAAGTCATGGAGCAGATTACACGCCAATACTTTCTTAGATGGCGAAGGTAAAATGAGTGGTTATTTCGAAGGACCTACACTAGGCCCTGATGGAATGTTCCATTTAATTTGGGTCTGGCGCAATACACCAAATGCGGCGACTAATCACAGTTTGTCGTATGCAAAAAGCGAAGACCTGATTAATTGGCAGAATTCAAACGATGAAGATATTTCGTTACCTATTACTGCGAGAAGTGCTGAAGTCGTTGACCCTGTTCCACCCTTTGGTGGAATGATTAATGGGAATGTAAAGGTCGGGTTTGATCACAATAAGCAGCCTATCATCTCATATCATAAATATGATGCAAATGGCGATACTCAAATATACGTTGCACGAAAAGAAGGCAAGGATTGGGAAGTAGTACAAATTAGTGATTGGAAAGGGTTTCGATGGGACTTTGATGGGCATGGATCATTAGGTCGGTTTCAGGTCAAACCTTACTCACCAGAGCTACTGGGAAATAATAAACTAGCAGTATTAGTTCGACAAAATGATGATGTCATGCGTTTTATACTAGATAGTGATAGCCTAAAAACGATTAAAGTTGAAGAAGCAGATATTTATCCTCCTGCTATTAATGCTGCGACTGAAGCTGCTAACCCCCATCTATCGCAAGGTAATGGTTTGATTAAATTAGAAAATCATGTTTTTGAGGGAAAAGGAGACTCATCAGCTTTTGGTAGAAAGTTTTACTTATCTTGGCTTACACAACCTGGTAATAGAGATAGCGCTCATAGTTATATATCCCAACCGAGTGTATTAACTCTGAGTGGAATTAACGATAGCAACTGACTAATTCTATACTTATAGTTTTTCGCTTCAGCCATCATAAGCTTATATGATGGCTGACCTATTTTGGCTCTACTCACCTTATTAGCTTGCATTTTCAGTCACATTAAATCAATATTTATCAAATGGAAGTTTATTAAATGATTTTGACTCATAATCGGTAGACCACAGGTGACAACAATGAAAAAAATAATAAAACCACTCAGTGTTATTTCTACATGTGTAGCACTTCTTCTCACTGGATGTAGCCATTATAAATCGAGTAATGATGAGTATGTAGATTACTTTGCCAATGATGCAATCGGTAATCCTTTGGCCATCGTTCAACACCCTGCAGGTATTTACCATGACGGGGTAACGTATGTTTCGTACCAAGGGCCTTTAGAAGACCCCTATGTCGCTTCTTATAATCATGAAACCAAGGAGTGGAAAGGGCCATATAAAGCTGGCATAAGTGACATGGGTAAAGATCCATCAAGAAGTAAAATAGACAATCACGGTAAACCAACTATTTTGATGGATGATTTAGGCTATATTCATGTATTTTTTGGTGGTCATGGAGGGATGCCTAAACACGGTAAAAACCCTTTAGGTAATACTCATTATGGCAGAAATATTCATGCTGTTACTAAAGAACCTTATGATATCAGTAGCTGGGAAGAGCTTGATACAATTCCTGTATTTGGTACTTATAATCAAGCGGTAAAAATGGATAATGGTGATATTTATCTATTTTATAGGCATGGCGCGCATCGTAGCGATTGGGTATATCAAAAATCTACAGATCATGGTCGCACATTTGAAGCACCCGTTTCATTTTTGAAGCATAAAAGACGAGATGATATTCAAGCTGTTGATAGTTGGTATGCGTGGGTTGATAAAGGCGCAGAGGGTGAAATTATAATAGGCTATGACTATCATGTTTGTTGGGATGGTAAAGCAGGTATTAATGGTCGAGGGCACACAACACAAAGACATAATGCGTACTACATGACATTCGATACCAAAAATGATGTATGGAAAAATGTTAAAGGTGAGCAATTACCCCTACCAATCACGCGAGAAATTGCAGATCAAAAAACATTAGCCTTAAATACTGGTGAGAAATGGACTTTTAATGGGACAGTTCACCTTGACTCTAGCGGCTATCCGCATTTAGCTACTAATATCGGCAAAGATATAGGCATGAAAACAGGCGGGCCCAAGCAAACGACGCACACTCGTTGGAGTGGCTCACAATGGATCTCAAATAGTGCGGTTGATTCAAGTGCTGTTACTAGTAATCAAGATACACGAGGGGATTTTATTATTAAAGCCCCAAAAGAAGTAAGTTTTATTCTTGAATCAAAAGAGGGTAGTGATGGTGTAATTTCTTATTGGGATAGCAAGGACGGAGGCACTACTTTCAACAAAGGTGATGAATTAATTAGACGCACAAATTCTAATTGGGCGATTACTTCAATCATCAATGATGGGCATCCAGATGCAAGGATGGTGGTGGCTGAAAAGCAAAAAGGTAAAGCCAATAGAAAAGTTTACTTACTAGGTGATAATGGCCCTATTCAGCGTTTAAAGTCTGAAGTAGATCATTAAAGTTAATAGTCATCTACACTAAAAATAACAAATGATACAACCTAACTCATGGGATTACGCAAAAGCTAACTTGATACTTTTACGAAGATTTAGTCTAAGTTTAGAGTTATGCTTTCTGCTTCCCTTGTAAAAGTTTTATGTCTATCCCCAGTAGAACTAATTTAAAGTAGCTTAGTTGATAGAAGTACGAGAGATCTTACTTATTGCTCGTCAGAGGGTAACTTTAAAGAGGCATAAATTTAAAGTGAGTTGGGAGACGCTGATATAGTAATTCACCCGCTCTTAAAATATACAACGACGCTAGAGCAAATAGCTAAGATTGGTCAATAAATTCACTAACAACGTACAGTCGTTTAATAAGATAATTTTGAAACTGCTTTTTATTCTTCTTATCGATGTAACTTCTCAGTGGAGTTATTTTTATAGGCTCAGCGGTAAAGATGATAGCTGGTAGATGGCCATAAAACATAATAGTTTTCGTATCATCAGTAAATGAAATGTTTAGCTTAGGTACGATGGGGAGAGGTCGCTTCACTTTAACGAAGTCGCTAGTTTTATTTTTAATTAAATCAACTTCTTTATCTACCCAAGGCGCCCATTCTGATTTAGTTTGCCCTGCCGGAGGATTGTTTTTACTCCTTTGTAGGTAGTCTAAAAACTCACTTTTTTTTATTCTACGCATACTGTTCTTATTACACCAGGTAAATCCAACGCGCCTTACTGGTGAGGTTGTGTTTTTAATTAAGCGATAAATCTGTAAAGTAATTGCGTTTGGGCATACGCTCTGTATTAATTCACGTTTTTTTGTTTGATTTAGTGCGCTTGAGTTAATTAAACTTTTAATTTTTAATTTTAGGTGATTGCATTGATAGACTAGCTCTGAAATACGCTCTCGATGCACTGGGTTTAATTGAATAATTCCTGGTAAACGAAATGGGTATTTCGCAGAGTATTGGTAATCTGGCGTGAATCTAGAGAATGCACCCGTAGCCATACTAAGAGCTGTGAAGCCGGTAAAAGACTCTGGCTCGATGAATTCCCACCCACTTGAGTCTGACATATCACCCGCTACAGCGGGTAACTTATAGCACTGCGCATGAATTACCTCTGTTTCCAATAAAGATTGGTTTAGTAAATCTGTAAATTGTACTAGCTGATTATACGCACAATCTATTTCCATATATAAAGACATAAAACTATACCATCATACTAAGTAATGACAATATGTCAGACTTTTGCTCTGGTGTATACCCGATAATTTAAATAGTAACCGTTTAAAGAAAGAAGTCTAAAAGTAGATTTTAGTATGATGGTATAGTAATTGTTTTAGTTACCTTTGCTAAAATTAGTCAGGTATTTAATTGTTAGGGGCAAGATCATGCTCCCTTTTTAAACTCATTCTGAATATCATCTAAATTGTCTAGTGAAAACCCTCTATATGAAACTCTATAGCCCTTTTTGTTTAAGTTCTGAAGTAAACTCCTAGATTTAAGTATTAGTTTAGGCTCACTATACTTTTTGTATTGGCGCTTAACTTCAGCGATTAAAACTTCTTTATCTAAATCGTTAATAGCAACAATATCGATTTCATCTTCACCTTTACTATTCCAATAACTACCAATATTGTTAAATTGCTTTGATTCTATAATAATAGCTTTAAATAATTCCTCTAGCTGCGTACCCGAATACGTATCAAAGTCCCTATATACTATGCGTCTTATGAAGTCGTAGTTCTCTATTTCAACCGCACTTCGGTTACTATATATAAAACGAAACCAAAAGCTTAAAAATTCATCTGCAATCTTATAACGAATGTCTCTAGAGTTTTCTTTTGCAGTAATCGGTCTGAGCTTAGTAATGATATCAAAATCTTTTTCTAACTTATCTAAGTGTACGCCGACACTCGCATCTAAATAACTCTCTATTCGGGGCCGACTATTGTAGCCACTGGCTATAGCACCTAAAATATCAAAATATGCACGGTGCTCAGAGCCAAAATCTTCCACAAGTCGATGCATCCCCTCTTTTATTAAGGGTGAACCATTTGAAATTAGTGTGTCAAAAGGTGAACTACCTGCACTAGTTAGCCACTCAAGGTATTTAGGTATACCGCCAGATAAACACCACCAAATAAGCATATTGTTTGGCGTATATTTATCATTATCCTTCATAATTGCTTTTATATAATTCGGCGCCAAAGGATTAACTTTAAAAAAGTAATCATCACGGTTAAGTAATGGCTGCTTTTCGTCCTTAAAGATTCTTGTCATTAAATTGTACATAGACCCGCAACAAACCAAATGCATCATCGATTTATTTTTGTATTCGTCCCATAGATTTTGTAAATCTGAAAATAGGCTATTATTTACTCGTTCAATATCCTGAAATTCATCAATAACGACAGTAATGGGTGTATGTGTGGAGTAATCGAGCAAATATTCGTATATATCTTTCAAAGACTCGGGCTTAAAGAACTTTGTATTCAATTCATTTTGCAATATAGTTGAAAATTCGCTGACTAACGCACTCTCAGATTTTCGACTTACAAATAAATAAAGGTGTTTCTGCGCAATACCTTGAAAAGCCTCATTAAGTAAGCGTGTTTTTCCAACACGCCTACGACCAACAACGACACTTAACCGACCTTTAGATTGTTCTATATCATCAGAGATCGTTCTTAACTTATTAACCTGGACTTCTCTATTATAAAACTTTTGCATACACTAGCCCCTTAAATACATTGTAATTAATATTACAGTAAGTTTTATTACGGTAGCAATAATAAGTATATATCAATATTAAAACAAGCTATTTAAAACATCCTCGTAAGCTTTCTCTTCATCATTAACAATATACAAAGCCGTTGTAACTTCTTTCGCATGGCCTAAAAGCTTACTGATACGACTAATTTTGACTCCTTTATCATCAAGCCAGGTCGCGTAAGATCGCCTTAAGGAATGAGGGGCAACTGTGTTGTACTTTCTGCATAGCTCATAAATTGCATTTCCTGTTAAAAAGTTATTTTCTCTTATAGAAAAACTCCCGTTCTTGGATACTTTTATGAAAATCGGGCCGCTCAGTATGCTTCTTATATTTATCCAGTCCTCTAAAGCAGCTTTAGTCACAGGATGAAGCGCTACATACCTTTCTTTGTTACCTTTACCAACTATCTTAATGTATTGAGAGCTAATAAAAATAGTATGTCGCTTGCTTATTTCTATATCTAAGGAGGAGATCTGGATATTTGCCAGTTCATTTCTTCTGAGCCCAGTACCTATCAATAAGTGAAAGATGGCTTTATCTCTTATCAGTTTTACTTTATTAAATGGGTTGCTAGTTTCAATGCGTAAAAGTAAAGCTTGAAATTCATTTCGGTCAATTACTTTATGCTTTTTTATACGTGAACCGGTAGAGCCTTTAACTTTTAAAACCCCATCTAGCTGTAGGCGAGATATTTGGCCAAGTAAATATGCGTGTTCGCATACGCTTTTGGCTATAGATACGTAAAGTGAAATGGATTTTGGTGAAAGACCTTTATCTTTTAGTGTATGAATTAAACTATTTATATCTACAGATGTTATTTCACGCCAATTAATTTCGTAAAAAGATGAATAGTTATTGTGTTTTGCTATTGCTTGTAAGCAACGTATCGCTGTTTGTTTTGAGGTATCAGCATTCAATGAATGTATATAGTTAAATATCGGACATTTATTATCAACACGTACAGTATGAATTAAACTGTGTTTTGTTGCTGGTAATTGCTTTACATCATGGTCCATAATTTTTTTTAACCTACTTTTCATAATGCACCCAATTTCCTTCAACATATCACTCTACATATTTATACACTTAAACATTACTTGTGTAAACGTCCATTTACACTAATTATGTTATTATGTTAAATTAGCGTTGGAATATTTATTTGCACACAATTCATGATGCATTTTAATTAAGTAAATGCCTTTAAATAAACAAAGCAGGGCACAGATCTATATTATTTTAATAAATAAAAAGCTATAGATGTCTCTCTCAAAGTAACTGAATAACTCAATCGTGGAATAAATAAAGTATAAAAAGAAAAAGCAACTTTGCCATTGCAAATTTTAACTAACTTAATTGGAGTTGCAGGGGGGATTACATGAAAGCAGTTAGTGTGCTCAAAAACCTTATTAATTAAGGTTAAACTTAATATTGTTATATTCCAATATTTACTAACTTTTTAAGCTACTGGGAGTAGCCTTACTATCTGCGTCAAAAAACATTTTAAAAACAATAAAGCATATTAAACTCAACCTATAAAAGTAGAGTACATGCATCTAGATTACAAAGCAGATTTTTACTAACCTATCTCAATAGTTGCTTACATTTTGAGGTTGAGGCACATTTAAAACCATTAAGTGCATTTATCCGTATAGATTACACCTAAAAATAATAAAAAATGGGCCTCAGTAGATTAAAAGCTGATCCCTATAATACAGTAGATCTAGATTCAGCATATTCTCGCCACTGTTTCTTATACCCTGAAAGGTTACTAAGCTCAGTAGTTGACGAGGGTTCACATTCAATTTCACATTGAACATTACCCCAATCAGATAAATAACCAGCACCTTGTACTGTCCCTGTAGAGTCCTTTGATAAAATCACATTATTATTGTCTCTTAACTGATTTAAAACAGCGCATAATAAAGGGTTTTTCAAAAAAGCGCCTTCGATAAAAATGTCGCCTTTGGCGCCCAACATATCCAACTGGTAATCTATCATTAAAGCACTGTAAATCGTTGCTAATGCAATACCGCTTACTTTATCTGTATTGGTAGTAAAACCACACATAGCACCTCCAAATGGGCCACTTCCATTACTGAAGTCAGGCAATGCAAACACTTGTTGATCAATCACATTTTGAATGTCGTCAACATTAAATTGCTCGCCAAGCCAAGAGCCTGCTCGCTCACAAATAGCTTCAAATTCTCTGCCGCCCATGAAGCGAGCACAAGCAATCGGCTGCTGCATAGCATCAATATTAGCGAGCATATCTTTATCAGCATCGAGGTTACTGAGTGGGACCTGAGATGACATCAAAATAGTCCAAGTTCCAGTCGATATTACGGTGAAAGGTGCTTTATTTTGGGTCAGTTTGTATCTTAAAAAACTCGCATTACTATCATGAATGCCGTTAAAAAAGTGGCATTGAGGGTCAAGTCCAAGCTCAGCTATAAGTGAAGATGATACTTTGCCACAATTAAACCAAGCGGGTTTAATATCAGGAAGTAATTTTTCACACTCTAAATGATCTACCAAAGAGGAATACGTATTGCTCTGAATTGACCATAAATCTGTATGGCAACCCAAGGATGTTATTTCATTTACTCTTTGTCCAGTAAAACGCCACACCCAATATTGAGGATACATAAGTATATCCGTAACCTTTGCAAACTCATTAGGGAATTTTGTTTTAAGCCAATATAATTGACGACCTAAATTCAATCCAGCTGGTAATGACGGTGAAAAAGTATCATTGAACGAAGGCCGGATACTTTCATATTCAGGGCTTTGCTCAAAAACATCTGCGTATTCATAATCCAGAATAGGGAGCACAAGACCATCGGTACCTATCGAGTTGCGATCAATCAACGCAGCCGTAGCCCCATGCGTTGTTATATTAATCGCATTGATTCTGTATTTTGGTGTGATCTCTTTAATACCTGCTATAAGCCAACCCCAAATCTCGCTTGTATTAATACTAGGGAAATGGCCTTCCTTCACTACTGTATTTTTCATTTGTTTGGAAAATACAGAATTATATTTATCATCTAACACATGCAGTTTTACATGTGTTTTACCTATATCTATAACCAAAGAATACCGTGTCATTTCAATCATTTTTTATTACTTATTATTAATTTACATAGAAATATATTCGCCTTAGTTTACACACAAAGAATATGATTGCAAATGATTAGTTTGGACCGAGTTTGAGCGAAAGGAAGCGGTGGAAGCGTTTATTTTAAATAATTACCGCAGCAGTAAATAACGTAATTCATTTAGTACATATAGAATTTCAACATGTAAATATCCGTAAAACCTATTTTTTCCTTTTTAACTATTATAGTGATAAACTTTTACCATTGTATATGTATCACGAAATACATATATCCCTTTTTGGTTAATGGAATAGTTATAAATGTTAGAAAAACATAGACAGCAGCTGATTAAAGAAATTGTGGATCGCCAAAGTTTTGTTAGTGTTAAAGTTTTAACTGAAACCTTATCTTCCTCTGAAGCAACCATTCGCCGAGACTTAACAAAAATGTCTAATCGTGGGGAAATTATAAAAATTAGAGGAGGTGCAGAGTCTCTTTCCAACAAACGTAAAAATATTCAAAGTTCAGCGTTTGAGGTCGATAAAACAAAACGTACCGATACAAAGAAGCTTATTGCACAAAAAGCGGTAGAGTTATGTGACGATAATGACTCTATTATCATAAATGGTGGTAGCTCTACTTATATGATGGGTGAATACCTTGCAGAAAAAAATCTGAATATTTTAACTAACTCATTCGTACTGGCTAATCTTCTTTCAGAAAATAGTGATAATTTAGTATCATTACCTGGAGGGGAGATTTATCGTGAACAGGGTATCATCTTAAGCTCTTATGAAAAGGATAATACGGAGCATTATCGCAGTTCAAAAATGTTTATGGGCACCCCTGGCATAGGTGCGTTTGGTGTGATGGAGTCAGACCCGTTATTGATACTTTCAGAACAAAAACTAAAAAAACAAACTGATAAATTAATTATCCTTGCAGACAGCACTAAATTAGGTAAACGCAGTAATTTTGTTTTCTGCCCTCTTGAAGACGTGGACGTCCTTATAACTGATTCTGATGCCGATAAAGAAATGATCAGATATTTTGAAAGCAAAGATATAGAAGTCATTATCGTTGAGTCATTAGACAGCTAAAAGGATCTAATAGGTTTATACTTTTAAATCAGAGAAATAGCGTATCTCAAATGTTATTTGGTACGCTATTCTCTGGTTCATGTCAGGATTAATCAGCAAATTGACGCACTAAACTATTTAGTGTTTCTTTAGCATCTCCAAAAATCATTCTACAGTTTGGTTTGAAAAACAGAGGGTTATCAACACCAGCGAACCCCGTAGCCATACCTCGTTTTAGAACAAATACATTTTTAGCTAAGTCGGCGTTAATTACTGGCATACCATAAATAGGACTACCCACCATTTCACGCGCCGCAGGATTAACTACATCATTTGCACCTATCACTATAGCGACATCAAAGCCTTCAATTCGTGGATTAATTTCATCCATTTCAAATAATTGCTCGTAAGAGACATCCGCTTCAGCAAGTAATACGTTCATATGACCAGGCATGCGCCCTGCCACAGGGTGAATTGCATAGGCAACTTCTGCACCGTTGTTTTCTAATAGAGTTTGCAGCTCCTTCATTGTATGTTGCGCCTGTGCTACTGCCATACCATACCCCGGAATAACCAGTACCGACTGCGCTGCTTCTAATACATAAAATGCATCATCTGGGCTTAATGGTTTTATTTCGCCCTCTATTTTAATTTCACTTGTGTGAACTTTTTGAAAGCCTGATGTGAGTACATTGACTAGTGAGCGGTTCATCGCTTTACACATAATATTTGTTAAAATTATGCCACTTGCTCCAACCAATGCGCCTGCAACGATAAGCAAATTATTTTCAAGTGCGAAACCGGCTGCACATGCCGCTAAGCCAGAGTAGCTATTCAGTAATGAAATTACTACCGGCATATCTGCACCACCGATAGGTAATACTAACATCACCCCCATTAACAAGGCCAAACCAATTGCAATATAATGCCATGTAGTAACCTCTGGCTGTGAAACGAGTAAATACCCTGATGTAGCTATTGCAAAAATTAGCAATACATTCGCAATAGCCTGACCTTTAAATACAATAGGACGACCTACAATGCGCTCGCTTAATTTAGCCCAAGCAACAATACTACCTGAAAATGTGACTGCACCAATTAATAATGCTAAAAAGCTAACCACTAAAACGAATACGGTAGCAGATGCGCCGCTAACTATAGCAGCATATGCAACAGCTAAGCTTGCTAAGCCACCTACACCATTAAATAGCGATACAAGTTCAGGCATAGAGGTCATTTCAATCTTCTTTGCAGCGAACACACCTACCGCAGACCCAATGACTATTGCCCCAACAATAAATTCGAACGAAATAATTTGTTTGTCCAGTAGTGTAACAACAACAGCAATGAGCATTGCAAGGCTTGATAGGAGGTTTCCTTTACGTGCAGTAGAAGGGTGGCTCAATAGTTTTAGGCCAAAAATAAAGAGCAATGCACACAATACATACACCGCGTTTATCAGTATTAAGTAATCTGTCATTTTTATCTCCTAGCGTTTTTTAAACATTGCAAGCATGCGGTCGGTTACTAAATAACCACCAACTACATTTATGGTGGCTAACATTACAGCGACTACACCAAGCCATGTTGCTAAGCGATCAGACTCACCACCGGCTAAACTCAAGGCACCTATAACTGTGATACCTGAGATTGCGTTAGCGCCTGACATAAGTGGTGTATGTAAAGTTGCAGGAACTTTACGAATTAACTCAAAGCCAACAAATATAGCCAGCATCAGGATAAATAAAAGATAAATACCAGTCATGATGCTTGCTCCATTGGTTGTGATCGTAAATCACTAATAGTTTGATTCGTAATGTTGCCTTGATGAGTAATGACAGCACTTGCCTGTATATCGTCTTTGAGATTAATTAAAAATTGCTTAGTATCTTTTTGCCAAAACTCACTAACGAGGTTAAACAAATTATTGGCATACATTTGTGAAGCATTCAGTGCTACTTCACTTGACCAATTACCGGTGCCTATTACTTTTACCCCTTCAATGACGGTAGTTTGACCCGCAATCGAACCTGCAACATTACCACCATTTTCAGCTGCCATATCGACAATAACCGACCCAGCTTTCATTAACTTTATTGTATCGTGATTTATTAATACTGGTGGCTTACGACCAAATAATTGTGCAGTTGTGATAACAATATCTGATTGGGCAATACATTGGGCTTGGGCATCTTGCTGTTTAGCCATTTGGCTATCATTAAGCGCTTGCGCATATCCTTGGGTTGTTTGGCCTGTTTCCCCTAGGTCAATATCCAAAAACTTAGCACCTAACGAGCGTACTTGCTCTGCTACAACAGCTCGAGTATCAAATGCAGTTACCGCAGCACCTAATCGTTTAGCCGTCGCAATAGCTTGTAATCCTGCGACACCAGCACCAATAACAAATACTTTTGCTGGTTTAATTGTTCCGGCAGCAGTCATCATCATTGGTAAAATACTTGGAAGCTCTGTAATTGCTTTGGTTACCATCACATAGCCTGCTAGGCTAGCTTGCGAACTTAATGCATCCATTTTTTGACAACGCGTACTACGAGGTATCATTTCCACACTTAAGCTCGTTACCTGATGCTGACACAGCAAGTCTACATAATCATGGCTATTGAAAGGGTCTAAAAAGCTAATAACCGTCTTCCCTTTCGCAAGTATTACATCTTCTATGGGGAGTTTATCTACAGATAAAATAACGTCAGCTTGAGCTATAATTTCAGCTCGATTACTCAGAACAGTAGCTCCAGCATTAGCGTATTCTTCATCGGTGATAAAAACATTTTCTCCTAGACCTGATTCAACAATTACATCAGTGCCTAACAAAACATAAGACTTAACATTTGCTGGTAATAAGGCACACCGCCGCTCGCGGGTACCCTTTTCCTTTAGACAAACTATGTTGGCCATAAATTTTCCTCATTCCTAAATTTAAGGTGCAATAAATCCTCCAAAAAATATTGGTGGACACGACTTTAATATCCATAAAGTGGATAAATTTGAATAAACCCAAACAGATAAAGTGAAGGTGGTTACTTTATAAGAACTGTTTGGGTCTTATTTGGTTGGCGAACGCCAACACAGAAGAGGCGATCGCTCAGTTAAAATGCATAACTAGCTAACGTAATGCACTTACCTCAATATGATCCATATCATCAAACTCTTGGTTCTCTCCACCCATTGCCCAAATAAATGTGTAGTTTGATGTTCCAACACCACTGTGAATAGACCAGTTTGGTGACGCTATAGCCACCTCACTTTCTATTGGTAATGTGCGCACTTCAGAAGGCTCTCCCATTAAATGAAATACTTTTTCATCTTTCGGTAGATCAAAGTACATGTAAACTTCCGTTCGTCTAAAGTGAGTATGAGGTGGCTTGGTATTCCAAACACTGCCTTTTTTAAGTTCAGTGATCCCCATTACTAATTGACAGCTGTCAACAATACCTGGACGAATAGATTGGAATATAGTTCGCTCGTTCGAAGTTTCCTGCGAGCCCAACTCAATGAATTTTGCCTTACTCTTTGGAACGTGCACTGTTTTTGTTACACGATGCGCAGGATAAGATGCTAAATAGAACTTAGCTGGCACATTTTCATCTTTAGATGAAAACTCTACAGTTTTACTTTCTTTAGCAATATACAAACTGTCGCGATTATTCATTGGGTATGACGTACCATCAACAACAATTACACCCTCACCGCCAATATTTATAATCCCAACTTCACGACGTTGACAAAAGTAGTCAGCTGCCAACTCTTTATGAGTAGGAAGAATAATCGAGTCGGCGGCAGGTGTAATACCACCAATAACCGCGCGATCAACATCGGTATATGTTAGATTGATTTTACCTGCTTCAAACAATGGTGCGGTCACAAAAGCATCACGCAATTCATCATTACGCATTGTTTTATAACTTCTAATATCAGCTGAGAACATAAAGTTCATAAAGACCCCTTTTGCATAAGTAATTTATACATTTTAAAATTTAAATTTGTTAATGACTTAACGCGCCATCCAACCGCCATCAACTAACATTACATGACCGTTTACATAATTTGCTGCACTACTTGATAAGAATACAGTAGCACCAGCTAAATCTTCTGGCTTACCCCACACACCACTTGGAATACGAGAGGTTATACTTTGATAACGCTCTTTGTCTTGGCGAAGGTTATATGTATTGTCGGTTTCGAAATAACCAGGCGCAATTGCATTGACTTGAATATTATTCGCAGCCCATTCGTTTGCCAATGCTTTCGTTAACTGAGCAACGCCACCTTTGCTTGCAGCATAAGCTGGCACAGTGATACCACCAGAAAAGCTTAACAACGAGGCGATATTAATGATTTTACCAGAGCCTTGCTTAAGCATATGCTTGCCCGCCTCACGGCAAAATTTAAACACACCATTTAAATTGGTATTAATAACTTCATTCCAGTCGTCATCTGAAAACTCATGAGCAGGCGAGCGTTTAATCGTGCCAGCATTATTAACAAGAATATCTATTCGGCCAAACTCGCTAATTGTATCGCTGATTGCTTGGCTTATTTGTTCACCATCACCTTGATCACAGCCAAGAGCTAAGCAAGAAACCCCTTTTTCTTTTAATAGAGAAATTGTATTGGCAACATTCTCAACCTTTGAACCAATTGCTACAACCGTTGCACCAGCTTCACCCAATGCAATTGCCATAGCCTGACCTAACCCACGGCTCGCGCCAGTAATAACTGCTACCTTGTTTTCTAAGCCAAACTGTTGCTGTAAATATGTGTTCATTGTTAAATTCCTATATAAATAGCTTAAATTAAGCCTAAAAGTTGGGGTAAAAATTCACTAATCTGCGGAAAGATTGTCACTAAAATAAGCGCAACCACCATTGCTATGTACAGCGGCAGTATTGGTTTTACTATGTCACTTATAGACACTTTACCAATACTACAGCCAACAAATAGAACGCTTCCTACTGGTGGCGTACATAATCCGATTGATAAATTTAAAATCATCATGATGCCAAAGTGTAAAGGTGAAATACCTAAAGACTCAGCAACGGGTAGAAAAATAGGCGTAAAAATAAGGACCGCAGGGGTCATATCCATAAATGTTCCAATCAGTAACAGCGTAATATTAATAATTAATAGAATCATTAATGGGTTATCCGACAATGCAAGCAGGGTTTGGCTAATTGTTTGTGGTATTAGCTCGTAAGACATTAACCAAGACATTGCTGAAGAGGCCCCAATCAATAACATAACTATTGCAGTCGTATTTACTGATTTTAATAAAATAGGATATAAATCTTTGAACGACAGCTCTTTGTAAAAACACAGCGAGACCGCAAGTGAATATAATACAGCAATAGCCCCCGCTTCTGTGGGGGTGAAGAAGCCACCAATAATCCCGCCAATAATTAAAAATATTAAAAATAAGCTAGGCACTGCACCAAATAATGACGGCCAAAAAGGGCCTATTGAGCTTTCAGATAATGGTTTAATATTTTTTCGTTTAACATATATAGCCGCTGCTGCAATTAGCAGAAATGTAACAAGTAACCCTGGTAAATAACCCGCAATAAACAATGCAGCAATAGACACACCACCGCTTGCAAGTGAATAAATAATTAATATGTTACTAGGTGGGATAAGCATGCCAGTGGTTGCGGCAGTAACGGTAACTGCTGTACTAAATGGCTTGTTATAACCCTCTTTATTCATAGCGGGTATCATAAAGCCACCAATTGCTGAAGTCGCAGCAACAGCTGAGCCAGAAATAGAACCGAAAAGTGCACACGAAATCACATTTACGAATGCAAGGCCTCCCGGCAAGCGCCCTACTAATACTTTCGCGAACTCAATTAATCTAAGGGCAATTCCTCCTTGCCCCATTATATAGCCAGATAAAATGAAAAAAGGGATAGCAAGTAATGCAAAACTATCTATGCCGGCAGTTAACCGCTGAGCAATGGTAGTCAAGGCTGGTAGTGTGTCTATGGTAAACAACATAGTTATTAACGTAGCAAATATTATAGCCAGCGCAATAGGCAGGTTGATTAGCAATAAAACAGCGAAGACACCAAATAGAATCATCGTAATCATGTGATGTCCTCCTGCTCTAAACAATAACTTTGAGCATTAAAAAAGAAGTAAACGCTATACGCTAAAAATAACAATCCACTAAGTGGCAAAACAAGATAAACACCAGCCATAGGGACATTGAGTACAGCTGAGTGTTGACCTAAAGTCCAAGTAAGGTGTACCAAATTAGAGCCACCAATTATCAAAACAGTAATGGCAAATACGGCCACTAATAAACAACAAAACTTAAATACATATCTTGCTTTAGATGCACTAAGGTTTCTTACAATTAAGTCAAAGCCCAAGTGACTGTGCTCCCTGTAAGCATATGCGCCACCAAGTAAACTAATCCAAATCAATAAAAAGCGGGCTACTTCTTCAGTAAATGAACTGGGTTGTGGTAGTACAAATCGAGTTAAAACTTGCCAAGTTACGTCAATAACTAACAAAGTCAGCATAATGGCCAGCAATACCCGTAAAAATTTATCTATATGCTGTAAAACATTCTCATAAAACTTCACTATTCTTCCCCCATAGATTTGATGCTTTCTACTAAAGGCTCTAGAATAGTCCCCTCAAGTGACTCATAGATTGGTTTAACACTATCTTGAAACAGTGCCTTGTCAGCTTCTATTACTTTCACGCCAGCTTCTTTTACTTTTTTTAATGACATGGCCGTTGACTCTGCCCAAAGTACTTTCTGGTACTCTGTTGCTTGATGCATTGCTTCACTTAGCCAGCCTTGTTCTTGGGTGGTTAACTTGTCCCATACTTTAGTTCCTATAACGATCACATCGGGGATAGAGGTATGTTCATCCAACAAGTAGTACTTACTGACTTCATAATGTTTTGAATAGTAGAAGCTTGGAGGGTTATTTTCAGCACCACCAACAATCCCTTGCTGTAATGAAGTATAGAGCTCTCCCCAGCTTACAGGAGTAGCTGCGCCCCCCATTGTGTTAACCATATCAACGGCCGTTTGACTGCTCATAACTCGGATTTTTAAGCCAGCAAGATCACCGGGCGTTTCTACTTTTTTCTTTGTGGTATAAAAACTACGACTTCCTGCATCAAAATAACCCAAACCTTTAATTAAAAAAGGCGTCCCTGCGTCAAGTAAGTCTTGACCTATATTGCTTTCTAGTGTTTTCCAATAGTGCTCATGGTTATCGAATAAATAAGGAAGGCTAAAGACTTTCATTTGCGGAACAAATGCTTCTAAGGAACTGGCAGAAACCTTAGTCATTCCCATACTACCAATTTGCAGCAGTTCTAGTACTTCACGCTCGGTACCCACTTGAGCAGACGGATAGATTACCAACTCCATCGTCCCACCCGATAATTTTTGAAGCACTTCATCCATATGCACCAACGATTTATGCACAGGATGCTGAGTATCTAAGTGATGAGCAAGACGAATTGATGTGTGTCTATCATCATTACAAGAAGATAAAAAAATACAGAGTGCTAGGGCACTTATTAACCTAACAAATATATTTATAGACATTATGAGCCTCCATCAGTTAAGGCAATATTGCGTTCAATAATTGCGCCTTTGTGCATAATTACTGTACTTGCACATTGCTGCCCTGCACTGATGCAATCTTTTATATCTTTACTTTGCAATTTAGCAGCTAAGTATGCACCATTAAATGAATCACCTGCAGCCGTTGTATCAACTGGCTTCAAAACAGATTTCAATGGGTAAAAACTATATTGCTTATCTTTGTATAGATGGCAGCCATGATGGCCGTTTTTAACAACCACTTCTTCAACACCCGCATCAACCCATCGATTGATACATTGTTCAACTGAGTGTTCACCATACAAAGATTTTTCGTCATCAAAACTAATAAGTGCAATATCTGTTAATGTCATCATTTTAGAAAAAACTTGAACGGCGGTGTCCATGCCCATCCAGTTGCGGGGACGATAGTTGTTATCAAAAACAACTATTCCGCCTTGTTTACGGTATTGGGTTAAACAATTAAAAAATACAATAAGGTCATCTTGAGGATAAAGAGATAAGGTGATTCCACTCAAAAAAATCATTTCATATGATTTAATTTCATCTAATACAGAGGGGTAGTCAGAAAGCAGTGTCCGAGCAGGAGAATTTTGTCTCCAATATTGGAAATGACGCTCTCCATCTTCATCATTATTGATGATATAGAGGCCTGGCAATGCGTTATTTTTAATTTTTACATGTTCAATGCCAACCCCTTCGTCTTGCCAAGCATTAAGCATGCTTTGGCTGTATGGATCATTTCCTAATGCGGTAAAATAGTCAGCTTCACCGTTACAACGGCATAAATAAATAGCGGTATTTAAAGTGTCTCCACCAAAACCAATTTTAAATTGGTCACCAACTTGCTGACTTAATTCAATCATGCATTCACCTAATACAGCTACTTTCACAATTACATCCTCAGATCAAATCTAGATAAGCCACTTTTAGATACACAACGGCTATTTAGTATTCTTATTAAAAAAGCGTTTAGCTGGTCGATTCTAACTGCAGGTTAAATGATTGTAAATGATTATATTGAGCGATATTGATTAAATGTAACTAATTATCGACTTTCAAAGTTTAACTTTTCTTTAAATGAAGAAACCGAATTACTAAAAAAAGGCAGAAACACGGCTGAAACAGATAATTTCCAGACCCGTCACAACAATCAAAATAAACCAATAAATGTCTTTTTTAGTCAGCTGTGATACAATAGTTTTATAAATGACATAAAATATAGTGAACATGAATAAATCTTCTGAAAGTATTGCAAGTGTTGAACATACGCTTCCCATGCTAGAAAAGCATAGACAACAACTGATAGTTAACATCTTAGAGCAGCGCCAATTTGCAAGCGTTCGCAGCTTAACACAACTATTAAATGCTTCAGAGGCAACAATTAGACGTGATATAACAAAAATGTCTAACCGAGGTGAAATTACTAAAATTAGGGGCGGAGCAGAATCAATCTCTAAAATGAGAAAGAAAAAAAATATCTCTAGCTCCTCATTTATTCTAGATAAAACAAAAAATGCCAAAACCAAAAAGTTAATTGCAAAACGTGCAGTCGAACTGTGTGCCAACGGGGACTCTATTATTATCAATGGCGGTAGCTCTACCTTTATGATGGGTGAGTATCTTGATAAGCTACAACTAAACATTCTGACTAACTCTTTTGTCTTAGCAAATTACATTTCAGAAAATAGTTCAAACCAAGTATCCCTTCCTGGCGGTGAAATATATAGGGAACAGGGTATTATATTAAGCTCTTATGAAAGTGATACTACAGAGAACTATAGAGGATCCATGATGTTTATGGGGACACCTGGCGTAGGTGAATTTGGTGTTATGGAATCCGATCCTCTATTAATTCGTTCTGAAAAAAAATTAAAAAAACAAACAGAGAAATTAGTTATTTTAGCTGATAGCACAAAGCTTGGTCAGCAAAGTAACTTTATTTTTTGTCCTTTAACAGAGGTCGACATATTAATTACTGATTCAAATGCGAATCCAAAACTTATTAAAACGTTTGAAGAGCAAAATATTGAAGTTATTGTAGTGGAGGCTATTGATTGATTAACTCAATCATTAGCAATCAGCCTCGCCGCTTGTGTTAAGCTACTACACCCAAAAGACCCTTTCAAACCCAACGTTTCTTGAGTAATCTCTATTTTGAGGATTATCTATTAATACGACCTGTAGTGCCTCAGTTACAAGTGAGGCATCACTAAAAAATGGATCATCAACAAACACTTTATCCGGGACCTTAACTACGTAATTCTGGCTTTGTAAGTATCTGTAATATGTGTGTATTTTTACATCACCCACATTAAAACACTGCGCAGAAAATGAATCCCAATTAATATTTGTAGCCAAAACAACGATCTTATCATGTTCAACCTGAGTGATTAATCCGCTCTCTAATAGGGCTGCAGTAAATCCTTTAGCAACCTCTGCAAAGTTAGCTGTGTTTAATACCACTAAATCGCATAATTGAATGCTTTGACGTAGTGTCAATATTGCCTTATTGGGTATTATATTTTGATGGATCAAACTGAGTGTTAATCGCTTTGCCGTTTTAAATAACTTTTCTTCTGGATTGCTGACTGCTTTAAGTAAATTAAGCCCATCAACGAGCCGTTTGTGAGCATTTTCGTGTGTTCTATCATTAACATTCCAGTTTAAAACTAAACGGTTAAAAGCAATTGGTTCACACAACTCTTTCATTGTTAAAAACCATAAGTCGTACCCTGTTCTAGTTAGGGTGCCATCAATATCAAATATATGACTAAGCAACTTTGAAATCCTATAAGCACTTAAAATTATTAAGCAATGGTGAACTGAGGACATAAATAATAAGTTTATGAAACTTTTAAATATAAGAATTTTTTAATTTTTATATTTCTGCCTATCAATTACAGTTAATGAAACCAATACCTAAGAGGTATTGGTTTAAAGTATGGAATTAAACGTTAATGCCACTAACACTTTAAAAATATTAAAGGTAAAGTGCAGGAAGTTTATATAATAAAAGAAGTAACTTTTACGCGAATACTATAACTTTAACGTTACTTTATTATACTCATCAACTTGCTCTTTAGAGCCAAGGGCTACCGGTACTCTTTGGTGTAAAGACTCAGGCTGAATATCTAATATTTTTTGACCTAAGCTTGTTGCTCTTCCGCCGCTATTTTCAACAAGCATCGCTAATGGATTTGCCTCATAAAGCAGCCTAATTTTGCCATTACGGCTCGCTTTTCTACTATCTGCAGGATATAAAAATATACCACCTCTACATATAATTCTATGCATGTCGCCAACCATAGCTGCATTCCATCGCATAGATGAACCTGCATGTTCTTCATTTTGAAATAAAATTTCATCAAAATAAAACTGCTCACGCTCGGACCAATACCTATAGTTTGCTAAATTAACAGCAAACTCTTTTGTTTTAAGTGGAATTTTACAGCTACTATCGGTAAGTAAATAGCCACCATGTGTTAAATCCAGCGTAAAGCAACGTGTAGGGCCACCCGTTGTCATAACTAGTAAAGTCGATGCGCCGTATAATACATAACCAGCACACAGTTGCTGATTGCCAGATTGAGAAAATTGTTCATCACTGTCATCAGCAACGTCATCTCTTGCTTTATAAATAGTAAAAATAGTGCCAATTTGACCATTTATATCTACATTCGAAGAACCGTCTAAGGGGTCAAAAGCGACGATATATGGCGCATTTGGCGTCCCAGCTACAACAAAATCTTCTTCTTCTGAAGCAATTGCGCGAACAGAGTCATCATCCAACAACATATCTTTGAGTAACTGGTTGGCGATAACGTCAAGTTTTTTTTGTACTTCACCCTGAATGTTTTCATCCAACGTAGAACCGAGTACACCTGCCAAAGCTCCCTGGCTGACTCTGAATGAAATCTCTTTAGAAGCTGCAAGAATTGTTCTGATCAACATAATTAATTCTAGCTCAACATTATCTTTTTTTAGTACCGGTATTAATCTTTGCAATTTACTTTCCTACGTTTTTATCATGATCTTTAAACGTCACTAGTCGCCAGCGTTTCCAGCAGATGGACGAAAACACTTACTAGCTAATTATCAGCAAAACAATATACTCCGCTATTATTTATGTGTATATTGACAATAAACAAACAAACTGTTTCGATAATAGACATAATTAAGGCTACTAATGATAGGTGCATCTGAACTCGCTATTTTTGCCGCTGTTGTTGAGGAAAACTCATTCAGTCAGGCAGCATTAAAAGTTGGTTTATCAAAGACTGTTATCAGTAAAAAAGTGTCGGCATTAGAGCACGAATTAAACACCCAACTACTCTATAGAACAACACGAAAGCTAAGCCTTACAGATGCTGGAAAGCTTTTATATAAACATGCAAAAGATATTAACCAACAAGCTAATGATGCCTTTACTGCTATTAATGAGCTTTCTCAAGAAGTATCTGGCCATATTGTTATGTCAGTTCCTACAATTTCAGGGGAGCTACTATTAGCTGATTTAGTCGCTAATTTTTGTCAAAAGTATCCTAAGGTTACGATTGAGTTAAGGCTTGAGAACAAGCTGATTGATTTAGTCGAAGAAGGAGTGGATTTAGCTATAAGAACAGCAGATCTCGCAGATTCATCTCTCATTGCAGTGCCCCTATTAAAATCAAGTTGGGTAGTTTGCTGCTCACCAAAGTATCTAGAGAGTGCCCACCAGCTTGAAGAAATCGAAGATCTGAGAGCGCATAATTGCCTTTGTTATGATCTACAAGCAAACGGCAGTAATGAATGGCGCTTCACGAAGAACGGACAACAAAAGTCAATTCTAGTCAAAGGGAGTATATCTTCTAATAATGCCCTTTCATTGAAAAAAGCAGCTTTGAATGATGTAGGTTTGATTTATGTTCCGAAGTGCAGCGTATACGAAGAGCTTAAAAATGGCTCATTAGTACAAATGCTACATCAATATAAAGCACGTTCACTAGGTGTGTTTGCTATTTACCCTTACACGCGACATAAACCAGAAAAAATAACCTTGCTCATTGAAAGTATAAGAAAAGAATATAAATCGCTTAAACATATTTTTAATTAAACGACACATTTAAATAAGTTACCCGTAAGAACAGTACGCTATAACTAAATAGTTGCCAGAAAAGACAAGGTTACAACTTTACTTTCCCACCTAAAAGTCACAACTTGACATTTAACACAATATTAACCAACATAGCCAAATACAATCACTTTCAATCACTAAAACCAAATAAGATTGCTATTAGCACACTTACACAATAATAGGTAACTCACATGTTTAAATATAACCCATTTATCCGTTTTCAACCTGTTTCATAGAAGTAAACATCACTTTATTTGATGTTCATTCATACAGATATAAACAAAAAATTATAACTGCTATAGCAGCCCCCAAGTTTTGTGCATATTTTGCATGCCACTCTTGTCATGCGCGCATAGAAGCACCTTAGTATTTGCAGGGTAAGAATAAATATGGATTTAAGCTTTAGAAAGAAAATAATACTTAGCGTCATCACACCTATTATTGCCATCATAGCAATTTTTGTACTTCTGACTTATAACAATTCTATTGATACTTTTGATAGCGATTTAGCGCATTATCAAACCGATATAACAAAAGCTAAACGCCATCATTTAAAAAGCTTAGTTAGTTTGGCACTCAATACTATTGAAGAACCAATTACAGCGGGAAATAATGAGCAAGCTATTGATATAATAAACAATCTAAAGTTTGATTCAACTAACTATTTTTTTATTATGACCATAGACGGTATTGCTCTGGCAAATGGACGAAACCCAGCAATACGAGGGAAAGATCTCAGTAAAAATAAAAGCGTTTTGAAACAAATCGAAGCTGTAACAAAAAAAGACGGCTATCTAACTTACCTTTCTGGGCGTCCGGGCGATAACTCTGCAATTTATGAGAAGATGGCCTATCTAGAAATGATTCCTGGTACAAATTGGTATATTGGTACAGGCTTTTATATTGATGAAATAGCGCACACTATTCAGGAAAAACAATTGAATGGGGAAATTAAACTTAACTCGTTTATTCGTAGCCTCATTTTGGTTGCATTGTTCTTACTTGCAATTGTAATCGCTCTCGCCCTTGTATTTGTTAAACGATTATACGAGGTCATTGGCGGTGAGCCTTATGAAATAGAATCGGTTGTCAAAAAAATTTCATCAGGTGATTTTACAACTACCAGTAATAATACCTCAAACCCGACAGGGATTTACGGTGCAGTGCAACAAATGGTAAATAAATTAAAGAATATTATTTACGATATTAATGGTGCTTCATCGACACTTAATACTTCAGCGGAAGCAATGATAAATAGCGCGCACTCAGTTAAAGAAGATTCTCAGACTCAGATGGAACAGCTCGAGTTAACCGCAACAGCGATGAACCAGATGACTTTTACAGCTGAAGAGGTTGCTCGTAATGCACTAGAAGCGTCAAGCTCAACTCAAAAAGCAAACGAAAATGCTAAGCAAGGCAATGAAATCGTTGCTTCTATGAATGAAAGCATCACCAGATTAGTGTCTGGCATGCAAGAAGTTGAACAGGTGCTCACCGAGCTAGAAGATAAAACCACGGGAATTGGTAGTATTTTAGACGTTATAAAAGGGATATCTGAGCAAACAAACTTATTAGCACTAAATGCGGCTATAGAGGCGGCAAGAGCGGGAGAACAAGGAAGAGGGTTTGCTGTTGTAGCTGATGAAGTACGTCACTTAGCAACCAGAACCCAGCAAAGTACTGATGAGATCCAATTAATGATTACACAACTGCAAAACTCTGCAAAACAATCAGTCTCATTTATGGGCACTAATATGCAAGGAGCTCAGTCTACTTATGAAAAATCTGTCACTGCTAGTAAAGCACTAGCAGATATACGTGAATCAATTACCTTTATCGAAAATATGAACACGCAAATAGCAACAGCTGCAGAAGAGCAAACCAATGTAGCCACAGATATAAATAAAAGTATTGTTTCGATTAGAGATTTAGCTAATAAAACGGCTGTGAGTTCTGATGGAACACTTGAAAATGCTCATGAATTATCAACTATATCTCATGAGCTACAACAAGCAGTAAAAGCTTTTAAATTAGATTAATCGGTAGATTCAAAACTCTGTGTTATTACTCTTTAACAAGTAAAAGTAATGACACAGGTTTTCTAGTACTAGCACTATCTCAGGAGCCGAATGACTTAATTCGGCTCCTACTAAACATCGCTACCTACTTTGCATTCAAAGATCCGCGGACGATATTATAAAAAATCGCTTTATGTTTAAAAAAGCGACCTTTTTTAAATATGCTGAGCTAACTGAAATTTAAAATTAATCTCTCGAGTTTAAAAATGATACTCTTGAACTTACTTCTTTACTTCTCTCACTCTCATATTTTTTAATATATTCATCTGTGCGCTTCCGAAAATACTCAACTTTAGATTTATACTCAGGAAGTGTAGCTAGATTTAATTTTTCTTGGGGATCTTCAATTAAATTATAAAGTTGTAAATAGTTATTTTTATAAAAATCCACAAACTTCCAGTTGTTTGTTCGCACACCAACCATAGGAGGTATCGATACCCTCTTTGGCTGATACATATGCTCAAAGAAAAATTCATCTCTCCATGAAGACATTTTTTCACCTTCAACCAGCCCAAGTAAACTATTACCTTGATACGTTTGTGGTATTGCTACATCCGCATAATCTAAAATAGTAGGGGCAATATCAATATTAAGTACTGTTTCATCAATACTTACACCTTTATGTTCACTATTACGTGGGTCATAGATAATCAAAGGCACTCTAAGGTCTTCTTCCCAACCAAACCACTTACCAGCTAATTGACGTTCATTTAGGCTGTATCCGTTATCCCCGGTGTAAATTACAATCGTATTTTGTAACACCCCCAGCTTTTCAAGTTGAGCGATAATTTGACCAACGCCCTCGTCAACCGCGGTGATTGCACGATAATGACGTTTAATCATTTTTTGGTACATTGCGTCATTGGCATACCTGTACTCCCAACGCATCCGCCCAATAGACTTCTTTAAAAACTCTGGCAACGCCTCGAATGTCCCATCATCAGATAACTTTGCAGGAGGAATCGTGATATCACTATATAAATTTTCGAATTTTGCTGGGTAGTGATATTGATTCTCTTTGTCACTATCAAGTGCATGAGGGTTCCAAAAGTTAACATTGAGCACCCAAGGCTTAGAAGTGTCATGCATATTTACAATAAAGTCTTTAGCCTTTTGCGTAATATAATGAGTTTGAGGGATTTCGCTGCCTTTATAAGTGTTTGTTTTTGAATGTAGCAGCGGCTCAAAAAAGTCAAACCTATCTGAATCATCACCTGAGAGCTTAATTTCATATTTACCAACAAATCCAGACGTATACCCACTATCTTTTAGCTTTTTTGGATAAATATTGTCAGATTCAATAGCACCGGTTGCTGGTCGACTAAAAGTAAAGTCGTGAGTTCGTTCTGTTAGCCCGGTTAATATACTAATACGGCTTGATGCACAAATAGGAGTAGTAACAAATGAATTAGAAAAGCTCACCCCCTGATTTGCTAACGCATCTAAATTAGGTGTTTTTATAATAGGGTGATTTTTGCCTAGCAAATCCCAGCGATGATCATCAGCAAGGATAAAAAGAATATTTGGACGTTTGTTAGTCGTTTTTTTAACATCCCCTCGTTCGGCCCCATGAGAGTTAAACCCTATGGTAATTAAAGTTATTAAAAACAGTGTGTTTAAATACATTTTCATTTTATCCATCCAAAAATTTGCATCACTACTCGGAGTGAAAAAAATCAAAACCAATCACCATAATGACTTATTTAGCTTGAAAATGACAGTTTTAATGTTACTGTAAAGAAATATTTGATTAACAAACACACACACAAAATGAATAAATCAAGACAACACTGTTTATTTAAGGCATTTTTTAAGCCTTTGATTATCATGTCAATTATGTCCTTGAACGTAGCGTGCAATAGTGAAAGAGAAACGCCCAGTTCTACACAAAAAGCCTTTGAATCAATTGCTGCTCCCATAGAGTTAAAAGTAGGTGAAGGTTTTGAATCACCCATTGGTTATTATGAAGGTAAACCTCGTTTTTCATGGGAAATAGCAAAAAATACTCACTCGAATTTCCAGTCATCTTATCAAATCCAGGTAAGCACAACTTTAGACTTACTTTCTGAGCAGCCAGACTTATGGGATAGTAAAAAGGTAAACTCACCTAAGACTAGTTGGA
Source organism: Pseudoalteromonas sp. SIMBA_162 (assembly GCF_046535955.1). Classification (NCBI taxonomy): domain Bacteria; kingdom Pseudomonadati; phylum Pseudomonadota; class Gammaproteobacteria; order Alteromonadales; family Pseudoalteromonadaceae; genus Pseudoalteromonas; species Pseudoalteromonas sp. SIMBA_162. The sequence continues at coordinate 97,435 of NZ_JAWJBQ010000014.1, forward strand.
TTCAATACCAAGGGCAGCCTCTCTCTTCAAGACAAAACGTATTTTGGCGTGTTAAAGTTTGGGATGAAAAAGGCAGACCCTCCGAATGGAGTGAACCGCAAAGTATAGAGCTTGGGCTATTGACTAATAAAGATTGGCAGGCTCATTGGATCGGTCATCCAGAAACCAAGCAATCCAAAAAACCTTCAAAGAGTACTATCGCTACCCCCCAATATTTTAGAAAGTCATTCAATATCAAAAAAAATATAAACAAAGCGCGTTTATATATTACTTCTAAAGGTGTATTTAAACCTTACATTAATGGTAAAGAAGTTTCTAAAATTGACGTAATGACACCGGGTTGGACACCATACAGTAAACGAATAGAAACCCTTACGTATGACTTGACTGATAAATTAACACTAGGGGAAAACACTCTTGCATCAATATTAGCAGGAGGTTGGTTTTCAGCACGAATAGCCGATTTAAAAGAGACAGATCATACTCACTCCCCTCTTTTACTTGCTCAGCTTGAAATACAATTTACTGATGGCTCCAAACAAATTATCAAAACAGATGAATCTTGGAAAGTAACTCAAAATGGTCCTATTCGTTTTGCTAGTAATTACGATGGTGAACATTATGCACAAGCTTTAGAGCAGCCTAATTGGAATAAAAATGAATTTGATAGTGCTAAATGGCAAAGCGTGTACACACAAAAAATAGATCCAACTATTAAGCTCAGCCCAAAAAGGCACGAGCCTATAAGAGTTATCAATGAACTTTCACCTGTCAAAATTATGAGTATTTCAAAAGATAGTGTGGTATTTGATTTTGGTCAAAACATGGTTGGCGTACCTGAAATAAAAGTACCGGCATTAGCCAACCAAAAAATTAAGATTGAATTTGCTGAAGCACTACACATGGGCGAATTTTATACTGATAACTATCGCAGTGCATTATCAACTAACTACTTCACACCATCCAAATCTGAGCGAATTACATACAAGCCCACGTTCACTTTTCATGGGTATAGGTACATAAAACTATCAGGCTTCGATTCATCAAAAGTTCCATCTAAGGACTGGGTGAAAGCACTGGTACAGCATTCTGATATCAAGCTGTATGATAACTTTCATTCCTCTCATACTAAGTTAAATAAGCTTTTTAAAAATATTAACTGGGGCCTTAAAAGTAACTTTTATGATGTTCCCCTAGACTGCCCTCAGCGAGATGAACGACTTGGTTGGACTGGCGATGCCAATGCGTTTATTACACCTTCAATGTACATGGCTGATGCGTATGGTTTTTGGTCAGCCTGGTTAGAAAGCATGCGTGAAGAACAAACTGATAATGGCAAAATTCCTTTGTATATTCCGTATGTTGAATGGATAAAATGGACCTCTTCAGGCTGGGGCGACGCCGCCACTATTATTCCTTGGGAACTGTACATGATGACTGGCGACAAATCAGTTCTATCAGATAACTACAGTATGATGAAAAATTGGCTAAAGTACCACGAGAGCCAAAGTGATAATCTCATTTCTAACATGCAAACGTTTGGTGACTGGTTACAACCTTACCCGAAAGCGCAGGGGAAAAAAGCAAACCGAGGTGATACAGATTTCAGTTTAATTGGTACGGCATTCTATGCTCGTTCTGTAGAGTTAACGCTAAAAACAGCAACAGTACTTAACCAGCAGGCTGATATAGAGCAACTAACGAAGTTGCATCAACAAATAAAAGCCGCGTTTAGAAACACTTTCTTTGATCAAAACCTAAAACCAAAAAAAGGTGAGGCCACGCAGACAGCTTATTTGCTTGCTTTGGAGTTCAATCTACTCGAGCTAGCAGAGGTTAAAAAAGCACAGCACCTACTTATTAAGCTCATCGATAAAGCTGACAATCACCTTCGCACCGGTTTCTTGGGAACACCGCTACTAGCATCAGCTTTGCAAAAAGCTGGCCGTAGCGATTTAGTCTATCAACTATTATTTAAAGAAAGTTATCCCTCATGGTTTTATTCAATCAACAATGGCGCAACGACAACATGGGAACGCTGGAACTCCTATTCATTAGAGAATGGCTTTAACCCACAAGGAATGAACTCTCTTAACCACTACGCTTACGGCACTATATCAAGGTGGTTCTATGAAGGAATATTGGGTGTTAAGCCTATAGAAGCAGGATTTAGAGAATTTAACGTTTCACCACAATTTTCTCATTATCTAAATCAGGTTAGCGGAACCATACCAACAACAAATGGTGCCATTAAACTCAATTGGACATTAGAGGGGAATGAAGCATCTATTTCTCTCACAGTACCAAAGAACTCCACAGCTATACTAGATTTGGCTCATTTAAGTAACGTAACAATTTTAAAGCAAGGCAAAGCTGTTACCCCTAAGAAAAGATTAACACCTGGGGAGTACCTGATTAATGGCAAAATTTAATTATATAGCTGCATTACTAATGCTAGCGCTTACAGCATGCAGTACAAGCCAAACAAAGCATGAAATGCATGGCAAAAAGGCTAAAGAACCCGTCAATATACTCGTTTTTTTGGTTGATGATTTACGTAATGATCTTGGCGTTTATGGTCACAAAGATGTAAAAAGTCCTAATATAGATAAACTGGCGAATGAAGGCGTAAAATTTACCAATGCTTATGCACAACAAGCGATTTGTGGGCCGTCACGAGTTAGTATTCTGACAGGGTTACGCCCTGAGACAACTGGATTATATACAATTCGCAGGGATGGTCGCTTGCGCCCAAATCAACCTGATATTGTTTCTATGCCGCAGCTTTTTAAAGAAAACGGCTACAAGACTATTAGCATAGGTAAGGTTTACCATAGTGTAACGGACGACCAAGAAAACTGGTCAACGCATATTAAAAAGCTTGATAACTTTTACGCTATCGCTGAAAACTCAAAAACGCGATTCGCTTATGAAGCTGGCGACGTAGATGACAACTTTTATAAAGATGGCAAAGTAGCAACGGATGCAATCAATACTCTAAAACAACTTAAAGATGATAAATTTTTAATGTTTGTAGGCTTTAGTAAGCCACACCTCCCCTTTAATGCCCCAAAAAAATATTGGGGTCTCTATGATCGAGAGCAGTTCACAGTTCCAAGCAGAGATAAACCAGAGAATATGTATAGGCTAGCTCTCACCAAGTGGGGGGAGCTTCGCATGTATGGCGGTATTCCGAAAAAAGGTGATGTTGATGATGAGCTCACTAAAACGCTTATTCATGCTTACTACGCATCAGTAAGTTACATGGATGCACAAGTTGGCCGAGTCATGAAAGCAGTAGATGAAATGGGATTACGTGACAATACAATGGTCGTGTTTATGAGCGATCACGGATATAAATTAGGTGAGTATGGTGCGTGGAATAAACACACCAATATGGAATTAGATACAAAGGTTCCCCTTATTATCAGCCGTGAGTTATCACATGAAAACCGACAAGCAGGTGTAACATCAAGCGCACTTGTCGAAAACGTTGATATTTTCCCTTCTGTAGCTCAAGCAGCCGGACTCCCCACCCCTAACATAGATGGTAAAAGCTTATTAGCCTTAGCAGATAACCCTGACATGCCATTTAAGAAAGCTGCTTATAGCTTATTTAATCGTGGAAAAATCATGGGAGTGACAGTGACGGACGGCCTTTGGCGCTATACAGAATGGCGAGATGCTAAAACGCAACGGATTAAGAGTACTGAGCTCTACAATCACACAGCCAGCGTTGTCGCAACCGCTAATGTGTCTGGCCAGAGGCAATATCAAACGCTTGAACAAGGGTTAAAAACCCTTCTACATGAAAAATTTCCACAAGACGCTCCATCGTTTTATGAAAAACGTCACATAAAAAACAATTAAGAAAAAACAATGAAACTACTTCAGCACACATTAATTACACTCTGTATTTGTATTTCTGGCTGCCAATCGTCTGCTACAACGGAATTACATAAAGATAATATGATCGAACAGCAAAATGAAATGACACATACTTTCACTGCTGACTTCACCTCCGATGAAGCAAAGCTAGGTGAGATTTATGATTTTTATGATATCGCAGTAAGGACCGAGCGCGGTAACCCTAAATCTAAACCAGCTACCTTTGGTCGAAAAGCCAAAGTTAATACTGTCCGTATGCTAGGTGGTTGGTACAACCAAGATCTTACTGGTGATACCTATATTTGGGATGGAGAGAAATACGTCTACAATTTTAAAGCCGCGACTGATCGCATTGATAGTTGGCTTGAAAGTGATTGGGATATATTTCAAATAGTGTTAGATAACCCTCCTTGGGCATTCCAGCGTGGTTATAACTTTGTCAACGAGCCTGATGGCATACATTATTTAGCCAAAGACCGAGTCGGCGTTTATGGTAACGGTTTACCGCCAAAAGACGCAAAAGCCTGGCATAACTATATTTCAGCGTTCATAAAGCACTTAGTTTCAACCTATGGCGAAGAAAAAGTAAATAATTGGCGATTCAGAATTGGCTCAGAAATAGATACTCGGCCACAGCATTGGGCCGCCACTCAAGAAGAGTTTTTTAAACATTATCAGAACACAGTTTTAGCAATAAAGTCTGTGCTACCTAATGCCATAGTTGGTACTCACTTTAGAGAAGCGACCCATAAAAGTAAGTATATTGACTATACAGGCAACACTGAGGATGCTTATGCTCCAAGCTTTGTCAGCTGGGCAAAACAAAATAACGTACCCTATGACTTTTTAGCCATTTCCTATTACCCCCATATTACTCACCCCCATGAAATGGATATGCATGAAGTATATCAAACGCAAATAGCACCAATTCTCGAGCACCCTGATTATAACGATGATGCCCGTTTTGAGATTCATGAGTATAAATTTATCGTAAAAATGAAACGTGCTGGTTTCGTCAGTGTGGCAACGTCGCACAACTCTGCTTTTTTTGCCATGTTGTCAAAAATGATGCTCGAGAAAAACATAAAAGATGTTTACCAATGGGGTAATGCAAGAGATGGCTCCTATAGTCCGGAAGCAATGACGCAACTTGCACTCATCGATATGGTTGGCAATACTTTTTACCGTAATATACGAGGTGTTACTCAATCAATCAGTGGAAATTATATTGATGGTATATTTTCTCAAAACTCAAACAACCAAAACATTGATATTCTTATGTTTAGCTTTAATAAAGAAAACATGGAATATCAAGCACCCGAGCCAATCTCACTTTCATTAAATGTCGGTAAGCCAGTTGGTACCAAGTTTAAATACAGAGTTGCGCAAATTGATAACGCAAGCAATATTGATCAATTATTTTTTGCAGATCACCCTAATGCCATGATACCGCAAAGCCAAGGAGGCTGGCGCAAAGACGATGCTCACCCAACTGCATCAGCGACTAACGCATTAAACGAAGCCGGACTTAAAGTCTATAAAGAAAGCCTACCCAAATATGGAAAAATCAACACGCTCAACTGGAGTGAATGGCGCACATCTGTGACCAAGGAAAGTAAGGGTGCTTCTACCTCATTAGTAGAAATAGACAACACACTGCCCTCTTTCGCGGTGCAAAAATATCAAATCCAGTGGTAATAGAGCCCTAAAAATAAGACTAAGTAGGAATTTGATTAATGCGAAATAAATACTTTCAGCTCGCAGCATTGGCAGTGCTTTTATCAGGTTGTAATAGCAATGATTACACTGCAGATACTCAGGAATCACTCAGTACACCGAGTTACCCTGTCAACAATAAAACTAATAGTAATTCTGAGGTTAAGCGTCTTGATTCGGTGAACTATGAATCATTTGAACAAAGAGGATGGAATGCGGAAAATACCAGCCTTAGTATAAGTACACACCAGCCGGGACTCAATCGAGCACTACCGAAAAATTTTTTGTTCACTCAATTTCAAGGACCGCATTCCTTTTCGGTAGAAAGTTCAATTGCACGTTTCGGCAGTTTTTCAGCAAAGTTACATTGGCAGCATGATGAACCTCAAAAATACAATGGTGACCCTCAAGTGCTCGATAATACAGACCGTAAAGCGATGTTTCATGGGCATAAAGCCAGCACGACATTAGCGACTGTTTGGTACGGCTTTAGCGCTTATTTTCCTAGCGAACAAACACAACTAGAGGATGGCCAAGGTGCTCTATTTTTTCAAATTCATGGAGCTAGAGACAAAAATAAAGAACCAAATCGTATCCCACCACTTTCAATAAACTTAGTGGAGAATGGCTTTAATATTGGCTATTCATGGGACAGTAAAAAGACCAGTACAAGTAGTCATGGTGAAGATAATGAAACCTTTGATGTTCCAGCTAAGCTAGCCGAATACCAAGACCGCTGGGTCGATTTTGTTATCAAGGTAAAAACAGACCCCTTTGAAAATAACGGTGCAATTTCTATTTGGGTGGATGGTAAGCAAATGGTTAACCGTACACATATTAAAATTGGCTATAACGATGACATGGGAGTTTACCCTTCATTTGGTTGGTATCTTTGGGGTAAATACGTCAACCGTAACCAAGACATGATTATGTATCTTGACGAAGTTCGTCAAGCCGAAGGGGAAGATATTAGCTATCAGGACGTTGCACCTAAAGCTAACTAATAGAGCGTTCTAAAGTGGGTTAAGCCAAACGCTAAATTAGTACCGTAAATTTTTAAAGAGAACAATATGAAATTCAAGACTCATACTATTCTGCCATTAGCTATAGCTGTATTTTCTCTAAATGCCTTAGCAGAACAATTATCCCCTGACTCGTTTAATGATCCCCAACAAAATTATTTACCTAAAACGTGGATGCATGCAATGAACGGTAACTTGAGTAAACCAGGGTTTACTCAAGACTTTAAAGCCATGAAAGAAGCAGGCATTGGAGGGGCTATATTTTTTCATGTACATCGCCGTAATAGGCCCTATTCATCAGATGGTCCAATTCGATTTGGCACTGAAGAATTTTATGACCATCTTGTCCATGCAGCCGCACAGGCCGATAAAAATAACATTGAGTTTGGCATTCATAACGCCGATGGTTGGACTTCAAGTGGTGGCCCTTGGGTTACACCTGAAATATCGATGAAAAGGATCACTTGGTCAGAGAAAGCTGTGAAAATAAGCCAAGATAATCAACTATTTTTACCCCCTCAACCAGGATTCTATGAGCAATTTTATCGTGATGTTGCAGTTATTGCGTTACCTGCAAATAAATATAACCAAAGTAACGCGTTTGCTAATGCGAAAGTGACTGTTTCAGATCCTACATTAAATGCTGACCTGCTCACCGACAATGACTGGGATAGCACATTAACTTTCAAAGAAAATAAAGCCAATAACTACTGGGTACAAGTAGAAGTTGATAAGCCAACCACATTGCGTAGTTTACATATTGAAACCCCTAACCGTCATGGTGATGCAGCATTACAAATATCAGCTGATGGTATTAACTTCACTACCGTCGTTAAAAAGCTAAGGCGGCCTCGACCCGGAGCAAGACTATGGGCTTTTAGCCCGCAGCTTATTAGTGAAGAAACGGATGGCTATAAAGCCAAATTCTTTCGTTTGGTGTTTGACAAACCTATAACACTAAAACGCTTTGACTTATGGTCAGTGCCGCGAATTGATGATTGGTTTTCGATGAATTCGATGGAACGAGGCCGAGTAAGTTTAGCACCTAAAATTAATCAATCTGCGATTACTAAAGCAAAAGATGTTTTAGTGTTGAATCGTGGCGAGTTACCCAAAAAAGGCATCAAACTCCCTAAAGGTAAATGGCGCGTCTTGCGTTTTGGTTACACCAGTACCGGCGCTTATAATGTACCCGCGACAGTTGAAGGTGAAGGGTTAGAGGTTGATAAGTTTGATGCAAAAGCCTTACGGTTTCACTTTGATGCTTTTGTAGGAAAATTAGTAAAAAAAGTGCAAGCAAAAGGCATTAACTCACTAAAAACAACTGAAATTGATAGCTATGAAGTGGGTGGACAAAACTGGACCACAGGGATAGAAAAAACCTTCCAAGAAAAGTTCGGTTACGACTTAATTAAGTGGTTACCTTTACTAACTGGCCGCGTAATTGAATCACCAGAACATACAGGAGCTATTTTACAAGAGCTACGCCAGCATCAATCAGATTTAATGGTTGAAAACTACTTTGGTGAGTTTACTCGTTTATCACACCAATATGGCTTAGAGTCATACATTGAACCTTATGGCTGGGGCCCTTTTGATGAATTAGCCTCAGGCGGTAAAGCAGACCGTTTAATGGGCGAGTTTTGGGTGAAATCATTCCCAGGTACAGACAAGGTTTATCATGGGCGAACCAGTGCTGCTATTTCATCAGGTCATATCTACGGTAAAAAAATCATCTCCGCGGAGTCATTTACCTCTACAACCGTTAACTGGAAAGGCCACCCATTCTATTACAAACATCATGGTGATCATATGTGGGCTCGAGGCATTAACGAGACCATGTTCCACCGCTTTGCACATCAGCCAAACAATCATATTAAGCCGGGTATGACAATGGACTCAATTGGGTCTCATATTGATCGCACTCAAACATGGTGGAATAACGGGGGGACGCATTGGTTTAAATATTTAGCCCGCGGATCGTACCTATTACAACAAGGTGTGCCGGACGCTGATTTTTTAGTACATGTAGGCGATGTTGCACCAGTACGAGGAAATAGTGGTGTTGAAATACCAGCAGGTTTTGGTCACGACTTCACTAATACCGATGTATTGCTTAACCGTATAAGTGTAAAAGATGGCTGGCTTGTCTTACCTGAAGGTACTCGATATAAAGCATTATACTTAACCAAAACTGATTATCTCCACTTAAAAACGTTAAAACGGATACAGTCGTTAGTAGCTGCTGGTGCAACCGTTATTGGTAACAAACCGAAAGATGTGATCGGGTTCAGCGAGTGGCCAAATAGAGACAAATTTCAGCAAATTGCTGATGAGCTTTGGCCAAATACTGCAAGCACCATTAAGGCTTATAAAAAAGGCCTTGTAAGCAACTTAAGTCTTGCTGAGACAATTAAGGAACTTAAATTACAACCTGATCTTTTAATAAACGACGAGCCCGTAAAAGTTTTTGCAAAACGCCGCATTGACGGTAATGACTTATACTTTTTTCACAGTGAAAAGCCAGAGTTTCAACAAATCAGCATCGAAATACGTGATGGCGACGGCTCACCGGAGATTTGGAACAATACGGATGGCACTATTGAACAAATCCAAAATTACCGCAGAGACGGTAATCGAATCATATTTGACTTAGTGCTTGAGCCTTATGCGAGCCGATTTATTTTGATTCGTCGTGATAAAAACACGCCACAATATAACGGTGCACACTCTCAACTTGTTACAGATGTGTACCTAAAAGACAAGGAAAACAGGAGAATAGAAGAGCTAAACGACTCGTGGAATATTGAGTTTGACCAAAATTTGGCAGGTCCCGGATCAGTAACATTTGATAAATTACAGGATTGGAGTACCCACCCAAATGAAGGAATAAGACACTATTCTGGCACCGCGAATTATTCCAAAACATTTTCTATCACTAAGGAGCAAATCAGTTCTGATAAAGCGATTTACCTTGATTTAGGTGAAGTACAGCAAATAGCAGAAGTCTCTCTTAATGGTAAAAAGTTAGGAACATTGTGGAAACCACCATTCGCTTTAAACATCAGTAAAACAATCAAGGTTGGTCGCAATGAACTCGAAGTAAAAATAACCAATACATGGGTGAACCGCTTAATTGGTGACGAGGCACTTCCAGATACCAGTGGCTATAAAATGACAGGTAAAACTGTACCTTGGCTCAATGCAAATGAGCCACCACCAAAGAGTGAGCGTGTGACTTTCACAGGTTATAACTTTTTTACAAAAGAGAAAAATAGAACACTTCAGAGCTCCGGATTATTAGGCCCTGTACGCATTATTAAGATAGATTAATAATTTAATACAATTAAAACCTTATCATGAAACCAGGGGGGAAAATTATATTCACTAGCACAATAGTAAGCCTAAATATTGTGCTAGTAAGTTTATTAAGCATTTAGTAAGGTCAGAATATCGGCAATAACCGCCTTATTTTCAAGACTCTGTGACGAATCACTTTTCATATAATATAAATGATTTAATAATGTATCTATATCGCCTAACTTAGATTGTTCTGATATGGCTAAGCTTCTGATAATACGAAGCATATGGTTTTCACTTACAGGACCCGACTTCACTAATAATTCATACACCGATAAATCAGTATAACTAGTATTGTTCAGCAACACCTCTAATGCTGTATTTTTTATATTGAGACTTTGCGAATACTGGTAAAGGGTTTCAATTGAGGCTTGGTGTAAGTTTGCTAATTTAGCGTGTTCAGCATCGGCTAAAAATCTTAATAATTGGAGTTGTTCAATTTCACTTAAATATAAATTAAATACTGTATTTAACAGTTGCGCTTGCGCAGCTTTATCATCTAATGAAAATAATAATTGAATCGCAAAAGTGCGATTTTCGTCAATATGGTGGTATAGCAATTCGTCAATTACTGCTTTAATTTGTTCTGTAGTACCTTGCGCTAAAATTCTTTGCAAATAAATACGATGCTCACCATGCGGCAAATCAACTAATGTATTAAGTAACTGATAATAGATATCAGGTTGAGATTCTGCTAGTTGAGCAACTTTGTTTAGCATGGCTTCTGACGATGAAATAATATCGTCATTTGACATGGGGTGACCTAACCTTTCTATCCAGCTATGTATATCTTTAGTATGTCTGTTAATTCTGGGATTTTGTTTATGTGAAAGAGGCGAGGAAATAGTAAAGTCTTTTTCTACCAATTCCTCTTTTTTTGGAAAGGTGCTTTTTGAGTCATCATCACTCAGTCTCTTCAAATCATCTAGTGTATCATTTTCTGATTGCAGTATTTGCTGCACGAAGAGTAATGCAAATAAAGTTACACCGATCAAAAGTGTAACTTTACGTAATGTCATTATTAACACCAACAAGTCACCATTATTCGTTTACAGAACGAATATCAATATAACTATTATAAGTATTTCCGGTGATACTAATAGGTGCATTACCTTGCTTAGACAATGCAATCACTGTTTTATTACGTCTTTGCGAAGTTGAGCCATCAGCACTGAAATTATTATTTCTCATTTGATTTAAAGTACCACCAAGGTTCTCAAAAGTTACACCTCTATATTTACCGCCACCGCCTAACGCACTTTCTGAACCAGCAACTTTGCCGCCTAAGTTAATAATGGCGTTACCATTTACTTTTGAATTACGCGTATTTTCTAATAATATCCCTCTTACAGAGCGATTGATTTCGTTATTTTCAATTGTGATATTTGACGCTACACGCCCTGGCAAGTTTTGCTTAATGCTAAGCCCAACTGCAGTGTCTACAATCTCGTTACCGCGCATCACTATACCATCAGCACCACGCTTAGAGGATATACCGTCATATGCACGCTTAATAACATTATTTATTAAGTGGTACTCACTTCGCATATTCGCATTTTGGCCATTAGCAGACACATAAATACCCGCATCGCGAATACCGTAAAACTCACTGTTTCTAACTTCACCACGTTTTACGGAGCTCATAAATACACCACTGTCACCGCCCGCGTCCGAAAAAACCTTATCAGAGCCTAACGTTCCGCGCATGAGCACACCATCAACAAGTGCGTTATCTATTCGCTGCGGCCCATTTGTCCATGCACCTCTTATAGATAATGCATCACCTGTTTTCTGAACTCCTTGCCTAGAAGATGGTACAAGACTTTGAATTGGTACAACGGCTGAGTTATCAGATTTTGAAAATTCAAAATACCCTCCTTTCCAACTTACATTTGCGTTTCGCTTATTAGAATAACGGCATTGATCAGAAGCACTTTTCACTGCATCAATACTAAACATGTCACCATCAAGCCCTGTAGCCGAAGTAAAGGTAGCTCCTGATGCATTTACCGTTAAATCTTTTCTGAGAACGATCGTAATAGGTTTAGATATAGTAAAATCACCAGTGATTGTAACAGGAACACCGGTATTAGTGGCTCTTTGCAGCGCCTCAACAAGTTGTGAATAATTTCCGCTGGCGGGATTAAATGGCTTTTTACTGCAACTATTTTGCAAAGCTTGAGCTAAACCCGATGTTGCTGACAGCGCTAGAGCAATACTAAAAAGTCCAAAGAGTTTTATTTTTTTCATTTTATACCTTATATTATATGACTAAATATGATCAATAGTTAATGATATTGACTATACCGGACTGTTTTTGAATATTACAAAATTAACAAATATTTAACAAGAAAAATAATTCCCAAAATGGGGTCGATGTGAAAAGTGGTGTTTACAGTAAAATATAGATATAAAAATGTATTAGCTGGAGTTTTTCGCTTTCCAATAAAAGACTTTAAGAAAGCATATATTGTAAAAAGCAATTTGATATAGTGAATAATGTATTCATTGTAGGGTTTTCACATAGGCGAACATTTATTGATTTAATAAGCTTCAGTTACAAAAAATAATATGTCTTATCTATGCTTGGTCTAATACACCATATTTAATAAAAATATGGTGTCATTAAAGCGTTTTGTTTCCACATAACTGCTAGGACTCCTAATAAATAGGTTTTCCTGTAGTTCAGAACAACTATTAATATGAAACCAAAGATTGCGGACCCAAATCATTTATTGACTTTGCGCCAGTCAAAGTCATCGCTACTCTCATCTCTTTTTCATACAGGTCTAGCAAATGCTCAACGCCTTTTTGGCCATTCGTTGCTAAGGCGTATATATAAGAGCGGCCTAGCATTGCTGAATCAGCGCCTAAAGCCAGCATTCTGACTACATCAAGTCCATTTCTGATACCTGAGTCTACGAGAATTTTAATATCTCCTTTGACCGCATCAGCAATCTTAGGTAATGCTCTTACTGACGACATAACTCCATCTAATTGCCTACCACCATGATTAGAGACTACAATACCATCAGCACCGAATCGGACGGCATCTCTCGCGTCTTCTTCATCTAAAATACCCTTAATGATCATTGGACCATCCCAAAAATCTCTTATCCATTCAAGATCTTTCCAGCTAATCGATGGGTCAAAGTTGTTACCAAGCCAACCAATATAATCGACTAAAGACGTTTTTTCGTTACGATATGCAGAAATATTTCCAAGATCGTGAGGTTTACCCATTAAACCCACATCCATAGCCCAGCGAGGATGTGTCATAGCTTGTAATATTCGTTTCGACGCTGCGAATGGGCCACTCATGCCAGAATGCATATCTCGGTATCGCGCACCTGGTACAGGCATATCTACTGTGAATACAAGGGTTTTCACGCCAGAAGCCTTTGCTCTTTCTAGCGCATTTTTCATAAAGCCTCGGTCTTTCAACACATACAACTGAAACCACATTGCGCGGTCAATGTTAGGAGTAACTTCTTCTATTGGACACACTGACACTGTAGACATTGTAAAAGGGATACCTTTGTTTTCAGCAGCCTTAGCAGCTTGTACTTCCCCACGCCGTGCATACATGCCGGTTAAGCCTACAGGCGCCAAAATTAAAGGTAGGTTTAACTTCTCCCCAAATAGCTCTGCACTTAAATCTAAGTCAGACATATCTTTTAAAACACGCTGCCTTAAGGCTACATCAGATAAATCTTGTACATTTCTATTTAGAGTATGTTCTTTGTATGAGCCTCCATCAATATAATGAAATAGAAAAGGAGGTAGTTTAGCTTTAGCAGCTTTGCGGTAATCTGTAGAGGCTGAAATAATCATTTTGTTTCCAATAAAACATGTAATCAGATGGACTTACTTCAATATACTTGAGTTGCAATTAGTTGTATATCAGCAATAATAAAAAACACTGTTTCTTAAATCACCCTAATAATTCAGTGATCTGTTTAATTCATGAGGAACTTTGGTTGATATCATCAGACTGAATAGAAGTGAGTTGAGTAAAGATATGTAAATTAAATAGCGATAAAAGCTGAAAAGTGTATTTTCATTATTAAGTACAACCGTTTGAGGTCATTATGTCAATTCAAGCTACTATAGCGATAAATCGTTTTGGTTTGGGAGCTAAACCCTCAGAACTCACTACCGCTAATAAAGATCCTAAACAATGGCTTATTAACCAATTGCATTTAAAGCAAGCCATTCACTTTGACCCAAATTTAGCTCACTCAAATGAGATTATGCAGAAGTTGGCTGAACTACGTGAACAAAAGAAATCTGATAAAAATAATCTCAAAAGTAATAAATCCTCTCAGACACCACAAACTAAAGCACCAAAAGTAAGTTATCACCGACAAACTTACCTGCAATTAAGCATTGATACACTTGAACATGCAATTAGCTCTGAGCATAGTTTAAATTGGCGACTGTTAGACTTTTTCTCTAATCATTTTAGTGTTAGTGGTGCAGGTCCTGTGATGACCGCATTAGCGCCAACACTAGAGCGCGAAGCCATTGCCCCTAACTTATTGGGCCGATTTGATGATTTACTCATTAGTGTTATACAACACCCTGCAATGTTAATTTATTTAAATAACGAAAAATCATTTGGGCCTAATTCAAAGGTTGCTAAAAAGAATGGCCGAGGTTTAAACGAAAACTTAGCCCGTGAAATTTTAGAGCTGCATACATTAGGTGTCGACAGTGGTTACAGCCAAAAAGATGTAATTGAATTAGCAAAAGGAATTACTGGTTGGAGCGTAGCTAACCCACTTAAAGATAAAGAGCAGGGCTTTAAATATCGTCGTTCAGGACATGAACCTGGAGTACGTACTCTATTAAATAAAACGTATTCACAAAAAGATAGTGAGCAAGGCAAAAGTATGCTCCGCGATTTAGCTGTACACCCAGCAACAGCCAAGCATATTAGCTATAAACTAGCCCATCACTTTATTAGTGATAATCCTCCAGTAAGCCTAGTAAATAAAATGGCTGAGTGTTGGCTGGCTACAAATGGTAATCTCAAAGAAGTCATGACTACGCTGATCAATGCTGATGAAGCATGGCACGCAGAGCAGCTAAAATTTAAAACCCCTCGTGAATTTGTAATTTCATCGCTTAGAGCGCTGGATTTGAAAACCAATAATCGACAACTATATTCATCGCTGGTAACTCTTGGTCAGCAACCATTTAAAGCAGGATCTCCGGCAGGTTACAGTGATAAAGAAGATGACTGGAATGGCGCTAGTGCTTTAATTTCAAGGGTTAACTGGGCATCCACAGTTGCAGCTAGAGCCAAAAAAGTACAGATTGTAGCCATCATAAAAAATAGTTTTTCAGAGTCTATTAGCCAATTGAGCTATCAAACCATATCTAGAGCAGAAAGTCGCAAGCAAGCGCTGACATTGTTTTTAATGAGCCCAGAGTTTTTAAGGAGATAATGATGGAACGTAGAGACTTTATTAAAGCGTTAGGCGCAAGTTTAGTGGTGTTTCAAACCCCTTTATTAGCAATGAGCTTGGAAGCGAATCAGCCAGCTAGTGCGCAACCAGCAAAACTTGTATGGGTTGTATTGCGTGGAGCTATGGACTCACTGGGTACTGTAGTTCCTGCATTTGACGCAAACCTATTAAAGCAACGGCCAAAACTCGCAAGCAGTATCAAAGAACAACTATTACCGTTGGATAAGGGGTATGGTTTTCACCCAGCACTAGCAAACCTTCATCAATGGTATAAAGATAAGCAGCTTTTACCTGTTGTTGCTGTTTCATCTGGCTATAAAGAACGCTCTCATTTTGATGGGCAAGATTATTTGGAAAGTGGTTTAGCTAGTATTGATCATGACTCTGGCTGGCTAGCAAGGGCTATATCTCAAAGGAATGTTAATGCCATTGCCCTTGCACGCTCAACCCCTATTAGCTTACGTAATACACCACAAGCAAATACTTGGTATCCGAGTAGATTGAAAGATGCTGATAGTGATGTGTATCAAGCATTATCAGCTATGTATGCTAATGATAAATTGTTACTTGAACGTTTAAACCAAGGTCTCGCATTACAAGGGCTCACGCAACAAGAATCAAGCAAAAGCACCGGTAAATTTGTTGATTTAAGTAAAGCATGTGCCAAGTTAATGATTGACCCAAAAAGTAACGTTGACTGCGCAATGCTAGAGCTTGGCGGGTGGGACACACATAGCAATCAAAATAACCGCTTAGCAAGGCAACTAGAAGAACTTGATAACGGCTTGCACGCGCTTAAACAGGGGCTTGGGACGCAATGGCAAAATACGGTTGTTATAGTAGCCACTGAGTTTGGTCGAACGGTTAAAGAAAATGGTACCCTAGGTACAGATCACGGCACCGCAAGTGCCATGTTTATCGCTGGTGGAAAAGTAAAAGGTGGACAAATTGCTGGCCAGTGGCCCGGCCTTGCTGATGAACAGCTTTTTGAAAAACGGGATTTAATGCCTACTTCAAATACGTTTTCGTGGATTGCTAAGACCCTCAATGAACACTGGAAATTAACACCTCAACAACTAGCACATGTATTCCCCTCAGTCACCATTGCAAGTGCCTCTGTGATCCGAGTTTAAGTCAACATTTTTGCGCCATAACAGACGTAGTCTCTGGTTAGAATCAGACAGAGGAATAAATCCCAAAAACAATAAAAGCCTCAAATGAGGCTTTTATTGTATAATAATTTATCTGTGGCTAACAGCTATCGGTAGGTTTAACTATCTCTGCAACCACACGTTTGCGGAAAACCTATTGGATTACTTTGCGTTTTTTCAATGGATACCATTGCTCGATTTTTTTCGCTAGCTTCGCGGCAATCTCTGGGTATTCATCAATCAAATTATGTTGCTCATGCTCATCTGTCGCAAGGTGAAACAACTGCGGGCTAGTTAATGTGGTATGGCGTTTACGGTATTGATCTGTTTTTCCGTCGTAGCTTAATATTAACTTCCAATCGCCATCAATAACCCACCGATACATTAGTGAACCTTCAGGGTCATCTAAATCAGCAATATCATGTGCAAAACCCTCTCCAAAAATAGCTTCGCGATCAATAGGGGTTTCCGAGAGCATATTATCCATCAGATTCAAACCAGGCATATCTTTTGGAATAGGTACGCCTACCGCCCCAAGTAATGTAGGAACGATATCAATGCTACTTATTAAGTCATGTCGTAATTGCGGCTTAAGCTTATCGGGCCATGAAAAGATAATAGGTGTTCGAACTCCTGCCTCACTGGGGCTTTGTTTTGAGCGTGGTAAAAAGCTGTTTAATCTATCAGGATTTGATATCCAGCCATTATCTGAGACGTAAACAATAATAGTATTATTTTTAACCCCTTTTTCTTCCAGGTGATTGAGTAGTGTTGCATTTGTTTCATCAAACCACTCTATCATTGCATAGTATTTTTTTACTGACTCGGGCAAGTCTAACGACTTGTATTTTTTATAAATCCTATCAACAGGATTATGAGGTGAGTGCGGCATGTAGGGTGCGTACCATACCAAGAAGGGTTTTTTGTCTTTAACCGCTCTATCTATGAATGAGGTCACAGGCTCCATACCTTCACGGCCAATTTTAAGCCCATCATCACCATGACGACCGCCTTTTTTAGGAAAACCACGAGTCATCCCCTCATCAAAACCGCCTCGCTTATAACTTCCTTCCCACCATTTACCGGATTGAAAAGAGACATACCCTTTTGGTTTTAGAAGCTGAGGTAATGTATCAACATTGTCAATTTTAGAAATTAGCTTTTCACGTTGTGTATTATGCTCAGCGGATCCTTTTTTACCATACACATCGAAGGCAGGTGTGTTACCTGTGATACCAATGGTTGACGCGTAATATCCGGTGGCTATTGTAGCCAAAGAAGGTCTGCATAATGCAGTCGGTACATATCCAGCCTTAAATGTCAGACCATCCCGGGCTAATTTATCGAGTGTAGGCGTTTTGACAACAGGGTGTCCCATAAATCCATAATCATACCAAGCATGATCGTCTGATAGGATCAGCACAATATTAGGGGGGGATTCATCTGCGTAGGCAGGGCTTATAACAAACGACAAAAACAAAGTATAAAATAAGACTTTGAAATGACTTTTTATATTATCCATAATCAAGCTCTATATTGTGTTAAGTGGGATGAAGTTCAGTGTGTGGAAAAGCTTGAATATACCGAAGATACTCAAGCTCTTTTTTGCAATCAGTATCTATTGATACAATTAAGCTCTTCGAAAGTTAGACGCAGCCTTTGAGCCATTGATAGCTCTATTTGGCGCAGCCATACTCGAGGGTCATAGTATTTTTTATTTGGTGAATCAGGACCATTTGGAGAGCCAATCTGAGTTTGTAAATTATCGCTGTTGTTTTGGTAATACTTATGTACACCTTGCCAGCATGCCCATTGAGTATCGGTATCTATATTCATTTTTATGACGCCGTAACTGATGGCTTCTTTGATTTCTGCTGCTGTAGACCCTGAGCCACCATGAAAAACAAAGTTTAAGCTATTATGTTCAAGTTCATACTTATCTTGAACATATGCCTGTGAATTTTTAAGAATAAGAGGTGTTAATTTTACATTTCCTGGCTTATATACCCCGTGCACATTCCCAAACGATGCGGCAATCGTAAACGCATCACTAACTTCGCTTAACTGCTCGTATGCATAAGCTACATCTTCAGGTTGTGTATATAGTAGCGAGCTATCAATACCAGAGTTATCAACGCCATCTTCTTCACCACCAGTGCAACCAAGCTCTATTTCAATACCCATATCGAGCTTAATCATTTTTGCTAAATACTCTTTACACGTTGCCGTATTTTCTTCCAAGCTTTCTTCAGATAAATCGAGCATATGCGAGCTAAATAACGGTTTGCCTGTGGCGTTATAGTACGACTGACCTTCTTCTAATAAGCCATCAATCCACGGAAGGAGCTTTTTAGCAGCATGGTCGGTATGCAAAATTACAGGAACGCCATAAATATTTGCTGCGGCATGCACATAATGGGCAGCAGCAACTGCCCCTGCAATAGATGCTTCATGCCCAGATAGTCCAGCCCCTTTACCTATAAAAAATGCTGAACCACTGTAGGAAAGCTGAATAATAATGGGAGAGTTACATTCTTTAGCTGATTCAAGTGCTGCATTTATCGAGTTAGTGCTAACAACATTAACTGCAGGGTATGCAAAGCTATTCTTTCTAGCATAATCGAATAACACCTTCATTTGGCTTGCATTAACAACACCAGCAGGTATTAGGTCACGTAAATCAGTCATTAAAACTCCTATTTATTAACTTCACTATTTGTTTTTAGGCCGTAAAAAAGCTACTCAGAACATAATATGTATAATCTGAGTAGCTTGGTTATCTTTTATGAATTGGATGCTTATTATTTAGAAACAGCCAACTCTTTATCTATTTCATCTGACGATTGTAACGCTTCACCTATTTTCACTTTTTGTAAATATGCATAGGTTGCAGTTACAAAATAAATAAGTGTAGGTAACAATAACCATGATCTCACAAGCTCAATATCTTCTGTAAGATAAGAAACCACGCCTAGAATCGCACACAAAATCAACGATAAATAAGACACGATAGACGCTGTACGAATCATGGCAGGCAAAGATTCTTTTTGTTGCGTTCCTTTATTACTTTCAAAATCCTGCAAATAGGCAAATTCAATCGCTTTGCGTTGAGCTTCTGCTTTTTCTGCTACTTGTTGTTCTGGATAAATTTTCTTAGCCCCCATTGCATAAGCTAACCCGCAATACAGCAAAGTCGCAAAAATCCAAATCGGAATTAAGATGAAGAAAAGGTGCAAAGTACCTGATGTTTCAAGTATGTAACTCACCGCTAAAGAACTTAACCACGTGATAATGGCCGCATAATTAGTAGTGTTGCCTTTATATTTCGACCAATAGCGTGTAAATCCTATGCGAGGGAACAACCAATGCTCGGCCACAATAACAGCACCTACAGGGGCCATCATTAGGCCCATTATTCCAACAAATCCCAACAGTTGAGAAAATACAAACGGGAAACACGCAATAATCGTAGTAACAATACCCACAACAACGGTCACTTTCGTGCGGCCCCATTTATGATTAACTGAACTAAACGCAAGACCTGCACGATAAATAGTAGGGTTTGAGGTGGTCCAACCTGCAATAATTACAGCAATAATTCCGCAAGTTCCTAACGCTTGAAACGCCACTGAACCGGGGTCTAGCGCCACAATAGTAGTATTAAGTAAAATAGCCGCACCGGCCCCCATTATACCGGCACAAACCCACGCTAAGTAGTGACCAATAAACATACCTAATGCCGAAAAATAGCCATAGCGAGAATAACGAGCAAAACGTAACAAGGTCATATCCCCCATCCCGCCATGCATTGCTAAGTTAGCAACCCAAGCAAAAGCGGCTACATGCCAAAAACCTATCCCGCTATCTGTATCAACCCAAATTGACTCACTAGCTATATATAAAAAATCACCAAAACTACTTATAGAGTTAACACCTTGTGTGGCAGTAACTATTGTTGGCAGTAATACAAACGCGCCCACAACAAACATTAAAATCATCCACGGTGCACAAATTTCTGCAAATGCGGCTAGTTTTTTAAACCCCTTAACAGCCATAAATACAACAACAGCACCAACTCCTAAAGCTACTAATACAAATCTAAAGTCAGTAGGGTACCAGTCAACCTGTGGTGGTATATCAAAAAGAACACGGACAGCTGATGCTGAAACTGTAATCATTGCACCAGCAAGTACACAAAATAATATGCCATTTATTACACTGTAGAGTTTTATAGTGCCCGGCCCTGCTATTTTTTCAAGGTAAGCGTAGAGAGTTAATCGGGTATCGGTGGCTATTGGCGCGGTGATCAAACCCCAAGTTAAAACGGCTAATAGATTACCCAGTAGTAAACCTAATAATATATCACTGGCCCCTACTCCCCATGATACAAATAACGCACCTATTACAAATTCAGTTCCAGCTACGTGCTCACCAGCATAACTGCCTGCAAACGTATTGGCTGATTGTAATTTATTGGGGGAAACGGGTTGTGTTTCAAATTCTTCTGCTGTCGACATGCTGCCTCCATTGCGCCAATTTTTGTTCTTATTATGACAAATGAATCGACGTTTTTTATTCTTATGTGTGTATGTGTGTATTAACCAATAATCATGCAGAGGCGATTAAATACCTCTGCATGTTTATTTTTTCCGATTAAAGTACCGCTTTAAACGATACCTGAACCGTTTCCGCCGCTTGATGGACGCTTAACAGCTACTGCTGAACGATAGTTAGCTTTACGATATGTAGCAATTGGGTCAATTGCGCCACCCTTACGTAAACGAGCCATCGCTAAGATAGGGCTAACATCTGTATTAAATGCATTTTTCAGTGTATTACTAGCCATCAATGCATCATTATCTTGCTGGTATTGCGATAACTTTTCACGATCAACTAACAAAGCTGATACAAAAGAGCGCTGAACACTTGCTGCAGAGTTCATTAGGCTTTCAATCGGATCGGTTACGTTATGTGATTGATCTAACATGTAGTTAGGGTTAAAACCCTCTTGATTACGGTATTGCGCATCAACTAACTCATTAAAAATTAAGAACTGCTGATAAGGGTGTAGGCTACCACTATCAAGGTCATCATCACCGTATTTACTATCATTGAAATGGAAACCGCCCAATTTTTTAAATTGAATTAATCGAGATACAATCATTTCAATATTCACGTTTGGCGCATGGTGCCCTAAATCAACTAATGACTTAGCTTGAGGACCAAGCTCCATAGCCGCAAGGATATTACTGCCCCAGTCCTGAATTATGGTTGAGTAAAATGCAGGTTCGAACATTTTGTGCTCAATATGAAGTTCCCAATCACTTGGAAGACCAGCATAAATTGTTTTCATGCTTTCTAAATAACGCTCAAAAGCACTTTGGAAATGTTGTTGACCTGGATGGTTAGAGCCGTCGCCAACCCAAACCGTTAATGTTTTAGAACCCAGCGCTTTACCCCATTCAATACAATCAAGGTTATGTGCAATTGCAAGGTCGCGTGATTCAGCACTTGTATTACTTAAAGAACCGTATTTAAAGCTGTGCTCTTGGCCTGGTTGATCTTGGAATGTATTTGAGTTGATCGAATCCCAGCTTAAGTCTAACTCATCTGAGAATTGTTTTAACTCAGTAAAATCATCTACTTTATCCCAAGGAAAATGAGGCGAAACACGCTCTGTACACTGAGATAAATCATTAATAACCGCGCTATCTTCTAATTTTTCCCAGATATTACGAGGCTCGCCTTCACCAGGAAAACGCGCAAATCGAGTACCACCGGTACCAGTACCCCATGATGGCACTGCAATTTGGAAAGCTTGTGCTTTCTCGGTTATCTCTTCAATGTTGATATTATTGCGAGCAAGCTTGTTACCTAATGCTTGGTAATCTTCATTTAAGTCGCTTAATAACTGGGCATTTTCATCAGATATTATTGATTTATCAATACGTTGTGTCATAACTTATTCCTAATTCTTATTTTGTGTATTTTATCAGTCTATAAATGAGCGCTTTTAAAAAGCGCTCTAAAAAGTGCAGCCCTAGCGTAAGAATGCTTCGTGCAGACCGCCATCAACGCTAATAATCTGACCCGTTGTTTTACTTAATTGGCCAGAAACTAAAAGATAAGCAGCTTCAGCTTGATCTTCTGGAGTAATAGGTTGTTTAGTGAGTGTTCTTTGTGCATAAAAATTAGCCAGCTTGTCACGCAAAACATCATCTGAATCTTGCTCAGTGAACTCAACGCTATATTTAGTTAAGGATGCTATTACACGGTCGCGTGGGAACATAGTACTACCCTTAACTACCGTCGCAGGGGCTAACCCATTCACGTTAACGAGTGGAGATAATTCAACTGCTAACTCACGAACTAAATGGTTTGCTGCCGCTTTTGATGTGTCATATGCAATTGAGCCTTTTTTAGACACTGCCGCATTAACACTTGTAGTTAATACCAATGCACCTTTTAAACCTTGAGCTTTCCAAATTTCATTCGCCTCAGTGCCTACTATGTAACCACCCTTAACGTTAACAGCAAAACTTACATCAAATTGTTGATCGTTATTCATACCAGCCTGACCAGGCGCTAAAAACACACCAGCTGTTACAATTACTTTATCGATACCGCCATAAGCCAATGTGACGTTTTTAAGCATCTCTTGAACGCTTTCTCGTTTCGTTATATCAACACCTTGAGCAATAGCTGGGCCACAACTTGAGATACCCGAACCAGCAACACCAATACCTTGGCCATAAATAGCTGTTAATTCATCCGCTGTTTTTTGTGCGGCTTCAACGCGTAGGTCAGCACAAACAACATGAGCCCCCTCTTTAGCAACTCTGAATGCTGTCTCTTTACCAATACCGTCACCAGCGCCAACTACTACTACAATATCACGCGCAAGCGGTGCTTCTTTTGGCATGCGTTGTAATTTAGCCTCTTCCAGTGCCCAATACTCAATATCGAACGCTTCCTGTTGCGGAAGTGCTGTGTACTCACTGATAGCTTCAGCGCCGCGCATAACTTCAATTGCACAATTATAAAACTCTGTAGTAACACGTGACTCTGATTTATTTTTACCCCAGCCAATAATACCTACACCCGGTATTAAAATAACTGTCGGGCTTGGATCACGCATTGCAGGCGAATCATCTCGCTTACAGTTGTTGTAGTACTCAGTATAATCAACTCGGTATTGCTCAATACCTGCATTTAACTTCTCTACTAATGCGTCAAAATCATCTGTTTGCGGATTAAAATCAACATATAGCGGTTGAATTTTTGTGCGTAAAAAGTGATCTGGGCACGAAGTACCTAATTTTGCCAAACGAGGTGCATCTACGCTGTTAACAAAACGAAGCGCCGTTTCGTCTGTTTGAACCGTTGCAATAAATTTAACTTTATTAGAAAGCAAGCCACGGGCTACAGGTAAAAACTTAGCTAATAGCTCAGTACGGGCCTCATGCGAAAGACTTTCTACTTTAGCTCCTCCAAAAGTTTGCTCGCCTTTGTCATGCTCTTCTATATAACGAGCAGCGGTTTCAATAACCCATAAAGACGTTTCGTAACAACTCTTGCTCTCACTATCCCAGTTGGTATGGCCATGTTGACCTAATAGGATACCGACACTGTCTGGTTTTGCAGCGTAAGCATCTTCACATACCTTAGCAGCCTCCCACCCTGGTCGCATCCAAGGAACGTAAGCCATTTTTCCACCCCAAATAACCTCAGTTAATTCTTTTTGGTCTTTACAAGATGCAACTGCGATGACTGCATTAGGATGTAAATGATCAACGTGTTTTTCATCAATCATTGAGTGTAAGGGTGTATCAATAGAAGATGCGCGTGGATTTAGGCAAAAGTTACAATGCTTATACATGCCAATCATGGCATCTTCACCCGCAGACTTGTAACCTTTATCGTCGCGTGCTTGGTATGTATCGTCCAGCGCTTGCAGCTTACCTTGATACAACGAAGAAAAGTTTTCTTTTTTAGATGTTCTTAAATCACCACCGGACCCTTTAACCCAAAGCACTTCTACCTGCTCACCTGTTAGAGGATCAGTTTCAATTAATTTTGCAGAAGTGTTACCGCCACCCGTATTTGTAATACGCTGATCTGCGCCCAAAATGTTTGAACGATAAACCAAGTTTTCAATCGGTGACAACTCATCTGCAACAGAGTCATCCCAGCTATAATTTACATGTTTATATTCGTCTAGTTTGCGTGGCATCTTCTGCTTACTCCAGCTGTTAATTATTTTTTAATAACTTTTAAATACATTGCGCGTAATACTACAGCCACAACAAACACAGTCAAGCATTTTAAATCATTTTCAATCACCTTGTTATCAATAAGAGTCAGAACCCACCTTGGTTTTTTGAATGAAACTTGCTTTTATGGAGGAATAAAACGACATTTATTTTTGTAAGCGGATAAAAATATGAATAATTTTTAGGTTATTACCTAAAAAGGTCGCCTTTTACACATATTAGAGTAGGCATTTAAAGTTCGAAATATAAGAGGAGCAATGTTATTCCTCTGCCGTCTCCGTGGGAAATGAAGATAAATCAAAAAATAAAAATATTTTATAAAAAATTAGTTAGCACTTGTAACTACTAATTTTCACCCTTTGCGTAAGCAGAGGTATATGAGAACTAATTTGTATATCCCTTGTGGTTGGTAGGTATGTATTTTTGCATGCCTATCAACTCATTGAACCAACCCCCTCTAAATTACTCTCTCCTATTCAGTCGTATTTAATAGTTTTAAAAACTCATTTTTATATAAACCTTTATCTTTTTATCTTGTGA
The DNA here is from genome assembly GCF_046535955.1 of Pseudoalteromonas sp. SIMBA_162. Classification (NCBI taxonomy): domain Bacteria; kingdom Pseudomonadati; phylum Pseudomonadota; class Gammaproteobacteria; order Alteromonadales; family Pseudoalteromonadaceae; genus Pseudoalteromonas; species Pseudoalteromonas sp. SIMBA_162. The sequence goes on from NZ_JAWJBQ010000014.1 coordinate 122,859, forward strand.
CAGTCTAATTAATGCTTTCAACAAAAAAGCGCCCTAGAATTAGGCGCTTTGCGTTTAGGACAAATAAACAAGGGTTATACAAATTTAATAAGGAGATGCTTAAGCATGACCTTCATACTTGGGGTGTCACTTTTTCGATAATATTCGTAGTTATAGATACCTGCTATCATTTTAGTACAAAAAAAACTTAGAGCGATAAACCAAGTGAAGTTTTCAGTGGATTGGAACTGTAAACACAATATAGCTGCCCCAAAAAGTGCAATGCACGAGTAAACAATCTCTATTTGATAACCACGAATAGCTTTTAAAAATTTGGACATCAAAAACTATCATCAAAACAGTCATCATTGTTTGAATCACTTATCGACTCTTCAATCTCATAAACAGTCATGACCCTATCAGGTTGGCCCACCACATTGCCACCAACATCAACCATATTAGCGCTCGCATTTGTGATAGGTAATCCTGTTGTTGGGTTAATAGCGATATCAGTAACGTCATTGTTTTTCATTTTTCAAACCTTATTAATCATTAATTTCTGCTATCAAATTTAATGATTTCGTGATAAAAAACAAACTTGTTTGACTGCGCAGCTCAGCAACAAACAGTTTGAATAAGTAGTAATCTCTCCCCCTTAATTAAGCTAATTTTTATTAAGCAAAAAAAACCTTTTTCTTTTCTAAAAAATTCATTAGTAAGTTTAATTTGGAGGCGGCTTTTGTCTGCAAGACAGGTTTTTTAAAACGCATTTTTCGGCACGAAAAACTGCAAAATAGCGCCTCAGAATGAGGCCAACAAGCGCGTAATGTGGTGTAGGCGAAGCCGTAGACACATGGAGAAAGCGCGAATGTACAGCTGGTCTGTACTGACCGCGATAGTGTTTCGCATCAGCGAAATTCGATTAAAATTTGGCACAAATTGTATCGAACCACCTATTTTCGGAGAAAATAACAGCAGATGAAAAAGGCGAGTAGTGAGGAACTCACAGCCTTGTCAGGCGCGGCAGTATGGCGGTCAGTACAGAGCGTAGCTCGGTGCATTCGCGCGGGGCCTACAACGCTAGCGCGATAGCGCGTCGAGTCAGCTCGTTGCGGAGCAACACCAGAGCTGGCGGGCGTTTTGGGCCCAATGGTTGAGTAGCGCAGCGACGAGGCCATCCGCTGAAAGCGGCTTTGTTGCGATAATTATCGCGACAATGATTCCGTGCATGCTGTCAAAGCATCTCGGAATGAAAAACGGCAATATAATTATAAAAAGATGATAATTTTTATGTTGCGGTACTAGTTAATTTTAATAATTAACTTACCAAAAGGATTTTGTGAATTGACGTCGCAACAAACAAAATATTTAGAAACGAACAACACTCTTCATACTCACTACCCTCGCTATTTTGATATTGATATGCGGTATTATCCAGGCGCAAATAACCACCAAAAAGGGGTTAACAGAACCAAGGTCTCGGTGCTTATTGCAATTCGGTTTTCTATTATTACCCCAGGCATTGTTCGTTGGTTATATGGCATCAATCATCGGTTGGCATTAGAGCATTTAAACCGGCTAGAAAAAGATGGGCTATTGCGTGTGGTAAAAACACACCGCAGTCCAGATGGTCGTGTCTACGTGCCTACCTACACTGCAGCCAAATTTGCAGAGGAGTTAATGGGCATCGATATACATTTTAGAGCGAATAGAAACCCTGCTCTGCAGTTCAATCAAAACAATGTAAT